>NZ_JBLQTT010000002.1:0-160867 GCF_048684805.1 Enterobacter sp. BNK-22 | reverse complement strand
TTAGTTAACCGCTTGATTCCTCCCCTTCCCTCTTCACTAATCAAGCCTCCTGTAATGCATTTGAGCATTTAGTTCCCATGCGGTTTTTAGCGATTTGTTATCTGCAAAGGTCAAAGCCACCGGAAGCTGAGCAAGTGGTTACATTTCATGGGGGAGTGATAATGAATGGTCAAAAAAGCTGTCTTCTGCATGTCGACAGCAAAGCCAAAAATCACAGCTCGCCGTACTGATGAACAACGTTCTGGCTGCCACTTAGAGCAATGCTTTGGTGGGGCCTGGCAGAGCATGGCGAGAAGTTTCACGCAGACATTAAATGTTTAAGGTTAACGAGGCCTAAGTGGTAATTGATGAAGAACGTCGCCATTTAAATGAATATTAGTGCAGGCATGGGCTCACAACTCGCTCCACCACATCGTAGGCTTGGTTAAGCTCGCTGTATAGAACGGCTCCTTTGGATTTCAAAAGTTTCCTCTGAAATTCGGGATCTTTTCAAGCTGCCGTATACAAAATCCCTTAGGCAAATCCACCCCTTCTGGCTTCACGTTGTCATTGAAGAACCTGGGTTATATGGGGTCTTAATAGCCAAGGAGTACCCAATTTTTTCATAAGATGCCGAATCTAATTAACCCTACTGTTTTAGTGTGCTATACATGCGCTTTAATTAATTTTTGAACAACTTTGCATATTTTCATTTTGTTTGCGTTTTTGGTGTTGCTTTGCAAGATTTTCCAAGATTTAATATAATCATGCAAAGTTGATTATAAGGAACATACTATGGGATTAATGGATACTCTTGATCAATGCATAGCAGCTGGCCATGAAATGACAAAAGCTATTGCTATTGCTCAATTTAATGATGATAGCCCTGAAGCAAGAAAAATAACTCGCCGCTGGCGTGTTGGTGAGGCAGCAGATTTGATTGGTGTTTCTTCCCAGGCAATCCGTGATGCTGAAAAAGCGGGCCGCCTCCCACACCCTGATATGGAGATGAGAGGTCGGGTTGAACAGCGAGTCGGTTATACAATCGAACAAATCAACCATATGCGAGATGTTTTCGGCACTCGCCTTCGCCGTCCTGGTGAAAGTGTTCCCCCAGTTATTGGTGTTGCGGCACATAAAGGTGGCGTTTATAAAACTTCCGTTTCAGTCCATCTGGCTCAAGACCTTGCTTTGAAAGGACTTCGCGTTCTGCTTGTAGAAGGTAATGATCCACAAGGTACAGCTTCTATGTACCATGGATGGGTTCCTGATTTACATATTCACGCCGAAGATACTTTGCTCCCCTTCTACCTGGGTGAGCGTGACGATGCTTCATACGCTATCAAGCCAACATGCTGGCCTGGCCTGGACATTATCCCTTCCTGTCTGGCATTGCATAGAATCGAAACTGAGCTTATGGGGCGTTACGATGAGGGTAAATTACCAACAGAACCTCATATGATGCTTCGTCTGGCAATAGAGACTGTTGCCCAGGATTACGATGTGATTGTAATTGATAGTGCACCTAACCTTGGTATCGGAACTATCAATGTTGTCTGCGCTGCGGATGTATTGATTGTTCCAACTCCGGCTGAGCTTTTTGACTATACATCTGCTTTGCAGTTTTTCGATATGCTGCGTGATTTATTGAAAAACGTTGACCTGCAAGGTTTCGAGCCAGACGTCAGAATTCTCCTGACAAAATATAGTAATAACAACGGTTCGCAGTCTCCATGGATGGAAGAGCAGATTCGTGATGCCTGGGGCAGTATGGTTCTTAAGAACGTTGTGCGTGAGACTGACGAGGTAGGTAAAGGTCAGATACGTATGCGTACTGTATTTGAACAAGCAATCGATCAGCGCTCTTCGACCGGAGCCTGGCGAAATGCCCTCGCGATTTGGGAGCCAGTTTGTAATGAAATATTTGACCGTCTGATCAAGCCTCGTTGGGAGATCCGTTAATGAAACGCGCGCCAATTATTGCCAAAACAACACCGGCGAGTGTAACACCATCTGCGTCCGTTGCACCTGCAGCTCCAATGGTCGATTCCCTTATTGCACGTGTTGGTGCTATGGCGAAGGGAAACTCAATCACGCTTCCAGTTTGCGGTCGTGACGTTAAGTTTGTCCTGGAAACAATTCCTGGAAACGCCGTTGAAAATGCAACGCAAGTTTGGTCCGGAAACGAACGTGATCAGGAGTTTTTAACAGAAGAATCGTTGGATGATCTAATCCCTTCTTTTCTACTGACTGGTCAGCAAAATCCGGCTTTCGGCAGGAAGCTTGCAGACATAATTGAAGTTGCTGACGGAAGTCGGAGACGTAAAACAGCCATACTTACTTCAAGTGAATATCGTATTTTGGTAGGCGATCTTGATGATGAGCAAATGGATGCTTTATGTAAGCTTGGAAATGATTACAGGCCAACCAGCGCCTATGAAAGAGGAAGACGCTATTCTTCCAGGCTGCAATCGGAGTTTAATGGAAATATATCTGCTTTAGCAGATGCGGAGAATATCTCTCGAAAAATCATAACGAGATGCATCAGCACGGCAAAGCTTCCACGTGAGGTAATCGCCCTCTTCTCTCATCCTGGTGATCTGTCAGCCAGGGCTGGAGACAATCTGCAAAAGTTATTTTCTTCGCAAGAAGATATTTTGCTTAAGGGTGCAAAAGAATTAGCTGAAAAGAAAAAAGCAGGCGTTCTGCTTGAATCTGAAGAAATAATTCAATCACTTACCGATCTTCTAAAAGACTCTCAGCGTAAGTCTATTCAGACTCCTGTAAAGCGTGAATTCATTCCTGGCGCAACGGCCCAATACAAAGGGAATAAAGTTATCATCAGTTTGGATCGCACAAAGATTTCTGAAGAAGAAATAGAGAAATTTGAGGAGATTCTCGAACTCTTGGCAAAGAAGAATAAAAGCTAGCTTCCTCCCACATGTTCTACGTGCTTACGTCTTAAGTTCGCTGTCCCAACCACTCAACTGGGACCGTGGTCCCAACCACTCAACTGGGACCGTGGTCCCAACCACTCAACTGGGACCGTGGTCCCAACCACTCAACTGGGACCGTGGTCCCAACCACTCAACTGGGACCGTGGTCCCAACCACTCAACTGGGACCGTGGTCCCAACCACTCAACTGGGACCGTGGTCCCAACCACTCAACTGGGACCGTGGTCCCAACCACTCAACTGGGACCGTGGTCCCAACCACTCAACTGGGACCGTGGTCCCAACCACTCAACTGGGACCGTGGTCCCAACCACTCAACTGGGACCGTGGTCCCAACCACTCAACTGGGACCGTGGTCCCAACCACTCAACTGGGACCGTGGTCCCAACCACTCAACTGGGACCGTGGTCCCAACCACTCAACTGGGACCGTGGTCCCAACCGCTCAACTGGGACCGTGGTCCCACCGCTCAACTGGGACCGTGGTCCCACCACTTAATTGGTGACCTGCTCCCCGTTGATTAATACACCGCGATGCTACTAATGTCTTCATAAGCCACAGGAGAAAATCCCTTTGAAGAAGCGTTATCCGACAAACAGATCATCATTATCCTCAGTGAGGCTAAAGTCGGGGTTTCGGACCGGGGACTCTGCCGCAAGAATACCATTTCAGACGCCACCTTCTACACCTGGCGTAAGAAGTTCGGCGGCATGGAAGTGTCCGAAGTGAAGCGGCTCAAGTCACTTGAAGAGGAGAACGCTCGTCTCAAGAAGCTGCTTGCTGATGCTATGCTGGATAAGAAGGCGCTTCAGGTAGCTCTGGGCCGATAGTTCTTAAAACAGACCAGAAACGGAAAGTCGTGGAAGTTATGTGAGAGACAATGGATCTGTCACAACCCCGTGCCTGCAGGCTGGCCGGTCTGTCACTTTCAACCTGCTGTTATTCGGCTCAGCGTCCGTCTGCTGACGCATAACTGACTCTACGCATCACAGAGCTGGAACTCGAACGCCGCCGATTTAGTTACCGGCGCATCTGGCAGTTATTGCGTCAGGAGGGCCTTCACGTCAGCCACAAGCGGATTTACCGAAACTATCACCTTAACGGACTGGGTGTAACATAGGGGGCGCCGTTAGGGTCTGGTGACTGAACTGATTCCGCTTCTTCGCCCGGATGCGCAGAACCTGACATGGTCGATGGATATTGTCATGGATGCACTTGCCAGCGGCCGGAGGATCAAGTGCCTGACCGGTGTGAATGATTTCACGAAAGAGTGTCTGACGATCACCGCTGCTTTCGGGATTTCAGGCGTTCAGGTCACGCGTATTCTGGACAGCATTGCGCTGTTTCGTGGATATCCTGCGACGATAAGAACCGTTCAGGGCCCGGAATTTAACTGTCGCACGCTGGATCAATGAGCCTCTGAACATAGTGTTGAGTTGCGCATAATCCAGCCGGATAAGCCAACTCAGAACGGATTTATTGAGAGTTTCAACGGTCGCTTTCGGGATGAATGCCTGAGTTAGCACTGGTTCAGCGATGTTCTTCATGCCCGGAAAATCATTAATGACTGTCGGCAGGACTATAACGAGTCCAGACTTCATTCATTGCTGAATTACCAGACGCCATCTGAATTTGCAGCAGGCTGGCGTAACGGGAAACATGAAGAAAAATCAACCGGCATTACTAACTGAAGGTTGTATCTAATACTGGGGGCAGGTCAGATGATCTGGAGATTCGAAGTATCACTAATGGCGCAGTGGTCAATTTCAGGCTTTACGCCGAAACGGGCGGATCCTATACCCAGTATTAAATGTCTATTTTCGATGGGAATGCCAAGCCTAAGTAGCCAATGGCTTCCAGCTGATGGTAATCCACGTAGGGCCGCTGATGTGACCAACTGCAGCTTCATTAATTCTGCTAAAGGGAAAATGCCGCGCACGAAATCAACACTGGAGAAGATACGTGCCGGGGGATTGGATTGAGGTCTTTCTAGAACGCTAGAAAGCACAAACCCCGCTTGGATGGCGGGGTTCATTTCTGGAACTTACTGATTGGAAGCCAGTAAGTAGCAGCGTGGAAAACTTATCTTCTTAGCAAGAACAAGTATATTACAGTATTTTTTTTGTATCAAACACATTGTCCACATTAAGATTTATCCATATAATTCCTGCGCTAAAGAATGATAAGCCATTAACCGACCGTTAAGTAGAGAAGCTAAAGTTCTTTTTTTTCTGAAGAGAAAACTGAAGATTTTGGCTCATAAAATTTGAATATATTCTCCTTAGTTTATTCAATTTTAGTAGCAATCAGCGTCCTATCGGTGGCTACGCCGTAAGTTGTTAGGATGTTAGTCCTTGTTCGGGCTGGAAACCCGAATTCCTCGGCCGGTAGCGTGGAAAACTTATCTTCTTAGCAAAAGAGAAGGGCAGACCTGTTGGACGCATCAAAAAGGTAGGGAATGCTTAGATCCACGCACCACAGAGAGATGGAGGTGCGGGCTATGTTTGAGCTTATTACAGCGATAATTAGTCTAGTTGCAGCAGTTATGCAACTTATCAACTGGTTCCTTTAACAGGGGTCTGGATCCGGGAAACCGGTAAAACTGCAAAGTTTCTAGCCGTCCTTAGGGGCGGCTTTTTTATGCATCACCCAAACAAAAAAACCACCGTAATGAAGTGAACCCCATATATTGGACACTTTCTTAACTGGCGGCTGACATAGCCTGAGTTCGGTATTGTACTGGACTCAGGCCGTTTAGTTTTAGCTTGATTCGTTCGTTGTTGTAATAATGGATGTACTCTTCCACTACTTTTCGTAGATGGTCCGTATTTTCATACTCTTCGTGGTACCAACATTCTGTCTTCAACAGACCAAAAAAGTTTTCTATCACTGCATTGTCCAGACAGTTTCCTTTGCGCGACATGCTTTGCTCTATACCTTTAACCTTAAGCTTTTCCTGATACCGTGCCATCTGATATTGCCAGCCCTGATCAGAGTGCAGTATCGGTCTTTCATCTGGCTTTAGCCGCTGTATGGCCTTGCTGAGCATGTTGTCGACCAGGTTCATTCCCGGATGCGTCGTCATATGCCAGGCTATTATCTCGCTGTTATACAGATCCAGCACTGGTGACAAATATAGCTTTGTCCCTTTTACGTTGAACTCGGTCACGTCTGTAACCCATTTCTGGTTTGGACTGCTGGCCTTAAAATTACGAGACAGGATGTTTGGTGCGATTTTACCGTAGGTACCTTTGTATGACTGATACTTCTTGCTTCTCAGGCATGAGGCCAGCCCCATCTTACGCATCAGTTTTCGTACTGTTTTATGATTTATGCCGTAGCCTTCATTGCGCAACGCCAGGGTAATGCGGCGGTAACCATATCGTCCTTTATGATAATGAAACAGTGCGGCTATTCTTTGCTGTTCGCCCTCATAGCGCTCTCCACTGTCCTCCGCCCTAACGTGCCAGTAGTAAGTGCTGCGAGGCAATCCTGCTATATGAAGCAGCATCCTCAGTTTATGGTTTTGCCTCAATTCGGTAATTATTTTTGCTTTGTCTTCTGCTTTTCCCGAATCAAGGCCTGAAGCTTTTTTAGGTAGGCATTTTCCGCCCTCAAGTATTCAAGCTCTTCTTCAACGCTCTGAAACGCTGGAGGGGAATTTTTAAGTTTTTTATCTGACGTTTCGTTCTTACCAGACTTCACCGGACGCCCCCTGGGTTTATCTTGTAAGGCAATAACACCGCCTTCACGGTAAAGGCGCTCCCACTTGCTGACAGTATAAGCGGTTGCGATGCAAAACTCCGCCGCAGCTTTCCGGGATGACTTGTTGTGTTGCTGCATCCAGAGCACAACAGACTCTTTGAACTCAGCAGAGTAAGCTCTGGTAGGAATGGAAAAACCGTTCACCCCGTTCACTTTCCAGTGTTCAGTCCAGCGTCTGACCGCTCCGTGATCGACGCCGAACAGCCTGGCCGTTTTCTTTGCACCGTCACCACTGTTCAGATAGTGGAGAACAACTTGTTGCTTGAATTCAGATGAATATTTTTTTCTGCCCATTGAAACGCAAAACCCCTAATCGTTGGATGTCCAACTTTCGGGGTTCACTTCACAAGGGCGGTTTTTTATGCTGATAAGAGCTACTTTTTGCTTCCTGCAGGATGCAGGTCCGCGAAGTAGTCACGAATAGTTTTGCCTACCTTACGCTCATGAGTCCTTCTTCTAAAGACAACCCGAGCACCAGCAGAACCAGAAGCATCATCTTCTACCGTACGAGTACGCGTTAACCCTGTTTCAGGGTCCTGATATTTAATCGCGATAGAAATCGAACGACTATCGACTCCCTCATCGAGCAACTTCTGAAGCTGATCAGCGGCTGAATCAACAGCTCTTTTAACTACAAGCCCACCCCTGGAATGAGTAGGGGTTATAGTCGGGCGTCGCTGCATTGAAGGGTCGTTGAGCATCTGAAAAATGACATGTTGTACGTTTTCTGACTGCTTTCGTGAAGCAGCAATGTCATATCCAATTTTTTTAAGCCTTGAACCCAAATCTGCTGTTGATTGTTTTTCTTCAAAGCATGCTAGTAAAGAGAGCATTTCAGACGTATCAAGAGCGAAACTCGATTTGGTTTCAAATTTGACTTTAGATGTCGTCTTCGAAGCTGAATCCTGGAGACCCATAACCTTAACCATATCATCCATAGAAAGCTCTGCAGCTCTATGGTTGATAGCTTTAACTTCCTCACTAACGTTCGGTCCGAATGCATCGAACAGCGTAATTGCGGGAGTTGGTTTAGTGGTTTCAGTTTTAGCAGACATATGCACTCCTCAAATCGGACATTTATTATACACCTATGTGCGCAAGATCGCTAATGTCTGCATATGGGCAATGATGGGATGTGGGCCAGTCTTTCAGAGACACGTTGTAAACCTCGTTCACCACATAGTGCCCTTCGTTTTCAGGGTCTACCTGGCGATGATATACATTGAGTGTGAAACGTCCTTCGTACTTCGCAAGCATATGTTCAATAGTAGCTCGGCTCTTAAAGAAATTTTCCTTTAGTATCTCTAACGGAACCTTGCGTGACCTGGCTTGAGCAAAAGTCCATGCGTGTTCCGGGTCAAAATAGACATAATTCAACATCACTTTGTATCCCATACTCAAGGCCAGATCAAAATTCTGCTCAGCGTTCCTTATGCTTGAAAACGTGGAGTCCATAACGATTTGATAACCTTTTTCAAGGGCTTCCTTATAAATATAATCTACCATCCTTGACGCCGGTCGCTGGTATTCAAAAGCGTTCGCTTCGTTGTAGTAAGGGAACCACCAGCGAAAATCATCGGCATCAATTCTAACCAGGTTGTCGAATTGGTTCTCTTCGATAAGCCTGTTTAAGAGTTCGGTTTTTCCTGCCGCAGGTGATCCAGCCATGAATAAGACATGCTTTGCATTTGCTACTTTTTTTGTTGTTACATGCTTGAAAACAAGAGGGCGTATTGCTTTACCAAAATCAGGTAAAAGTTTCTCTAAGCTTTTATCCATTAGTAATCCATACCATGATTTTTTGCTATGTCTGACAGTAACATACCTCATTTATCAATTTAATCTACAGTCCCTAAGTTGAATTTCACGAATTTTGCGACAGCCTTAACTTTAGTGCATCAATAGCGTCCTTCAACCGTCCGGTACGCGGTTCGTTGCTGAAGTCACTAATCCCCGGCAAATCGTTATCCCTCCTGTATTGCAGGTAGGCGTATTTACGCGCCTGGCTCCCGATGGCATCACGTTGCTGGTGGCGTTCCTGTATGGCCAGCTGCGAGCGCTTGTTAGCCGCGGCTGCTTTTGCTGTTGCGATTGTGTGCGCCAGCTGCTGAGCGCCAATAACCGGCGATTGCATTTCCGGCTTACCCGGAAGATCTCTTCTTGTTGTTCTTGAGGAAGTTCTCTTATTCTTAGCTACGTCATTTTGACCGGGGGAGGGCCTATTAATTTGACCGGGGGGAGACAGGGCGAAAACCTGATCCATCAGCTGCTTCAACTTTCGCACCGGCGACGTGATTTTAAGATCTGCACCAACCAGTTTCTCTTTTACCCGCGCCACGAACGCCAGATATCCAGGCGTAAACCGGTATAGGTTCGCCTTCCTAGCGTTGGTTCGCTCATCTGCAACGGCAGTGCAGCTTAACAGACCGCGAGCAACCGCCTCCTGAAATGCCCGGAACACCGTCGAAACGCTGTAGCCGGTTTCCTCGGCGATCGTACGGTGAGATTTGTGAATAAAGTATTCGCTGGTGGAAGCGGTCAGGTTCGCGCACTATGCGAGGATATGGCCAGCACTGCGCGACAGTCGAGAATGCCCGACGACAAACGCCAGCTCGTAGCCGTTAAAGGCTGCTGGTTTAGTAGCTTTGCTCATGTAAAACCCATTCTTCAAACGCACTGAAGCCCCCACCAAAGGGCAGGGGCACGTCTCTTACTGCACGGAGATAACGATCCAATCGCTGCTGCAGTAGTCGTCTGGAGCAGGTTCGAAGATGCAAATGGCCATGTCGCTGACAAGAAACAGCTCTACATAGTCATCTGCGTTGACTTCGCACCAGACAAAAAGGTTTTCTGGCCAAGCGGCGCGGCGAAGAACCGCGTCGATATCAACCACGATGACAAAAGCATTGAAGAGGGTATGTCCTGAAGAGACAACCTGGAGGCGGTTGAGATCAATCATGCGGAGGCCCCCTGGGTGATCCAGTAGTTGACTGGCGGGCGCTCAGTGGAGAAGCGAGACGAGAAGATACACGGAGAGTCAGGAAGCTGTGAACGGGCTTCAGATTCGGTCTGGGCAATGACAAGGTGATAACGGCGTTTCTGGCAAGAGTAGAAGCGCCAGATGAATTCTGGGTGAGTTTTGGTGGTGGTAGTAGCCATGGCGGCAGTCCCCTTTAACATTTAAGGAGTCACCGCCTGAGTTCTCACGCTCAAAATGGCGGTGACGCTGATGGGGGTGAGAAACCGGCTGTTAAAGGATAAAGACCGGCCCGACCGAAGTCGGCCCCACCAGCGCCACCATAGATTTTATACGGTTATTACCGATATGGGTGCGCGATGGCTTGACACAAGAAAAGACGCTATGGCGTCTGTGTCGCCTTTAACAGTTCATCCGGGTTCTCACGCCCGTCCGTAGATTTTGCTACGGCCAAAAAATCATAAACGCTACAAACAGTTAGATTCAAGTAGTTTTTTTCTTCCTTCTTTCGAGCTTCAGACAGGTTTGAGTCATTAGCCAGCGCTTTGCTTCATCGAGAGCACCGGTAAACGTCTTCTTGCCAAACTGTACCGACCAGTCGTAGCAACCGCCTGTGGTATTAGATATCTTGGTGTTTAGGTATTTAACGTCCATTCGTCACTCCGTTTATTGCTGGAGCCGCCTGGAAAAGATGGCGGCGGCACTAACAGAGCTGGAACTTCGGAAATAGTGAATCACCGATGGACTAAGTAGCCTCTCTGTTAGTGCCGCCATTATGATGTGACACTGCTGTACTGCTATTCACTTTGTCGGGGTTCCACGCCCGGTGGCATCATTGCCACGGAGCGAATATAAAACACACCAGACTTAAATGGGACTAAAAATGTTTAGTTTTTGAATCTATGGCTGCGCTTTTCTCTTATTCAATCACTCCTCACTCCCCGTCGTTCCTGCAATTGTGCAAGACCGAAAAATGATAGATAATCGGGACTTACAGCATGCACAAACCAGAAAAAAATAAAGCTATAAGGGGATTCCGTGGAGTTCAATTTCGATTCACTTGACCCAACTCAATTTGAAGAGTTTTGTTATGAAGTGCTTTTAAGCCTGGAGCCTGCACATCTTGACTGGAGGAAGGGTACACCACTGGGTTCAAGTCCTTCTGACCAAGGACGCGACCTGGAAGCTATTTTCCACAAGACGGATATTGATGGTTCAAAGTTTAACGAAAGGTGGAATATTGAATGCAAACACTATAACAAGGGCGTACCTCCAGAAAAGCTGCAGGGTGCGTTATCATGGGCTCATTCAACACGACCTGACGTATTGCTCATCATAGCTTCCGGATACCTTTCTAACGCATGTAAGAATTACCTTGAACAATATGTAGAGAATAACAAACCTCCATTCAGAATAGTTATCTGGGAAAGACAGAAGTTAGAAACTTTAACCTCAGGACATAAAGTTCTTAGAGCGAAATATGGTTTAGTTAAAGAACTATCTTTCATGAAGCTAATCAATAACTACCATGCTGAATATAGCCTAAAATCCACTTACAATACTCTGCCGTTCTTTATAGAAGCATTGGATGAGTTAGATCCTGAGTTAAGGGATGAAGTATTTTACGAAGCTTATTTCACAACGATAGGACCTCGTTTTCGAGAGCCTAAAAATGGTCAAGAAAGCCTTCGTGACTGTATGATTGATAACGTTGATTACTATACTTTTAAAAAAAAATTATCGTCGATGAGGTATGTCCCATCTGGCTTTGTAGTCGCAATTGTAACCCAGGCCCTTGCTTCGATGTTTACGGGAAGTGATATTACAAACATTAAAAAAATCCAAGATAATTGGGACGCATTTCTTAAGGATTTATCCTTGGTTAGGAAGGAAGAGAATCTCGAATACATGCGAGCTAAAAGGTATGCCGTAGAAGAAGAAGTGAAGGGCCGATATGAACGCTACAACCACTTCTGTAATACGTTTGTGAGAAAATTACTTTCTGAAACGCGTGCTATCTGATATTTAGAGCTCAATCCAAGCAACTGGCCTAAACTTCACGGCCAGTTCGCATTACTCAATTTGGCTTAGAGCAAGCTTCAAAAGTTCCTCCTGCGTCCCGTTCAACCGCTCAAACTCCGCCTTACCGCCTATCTTCCCATCGGCATGAACTGGCACAAGCCAGGGGTAAATCTTCCTGACTTCGGGCGGAGCCGCAAGCTGGTGGAGCCAGCAGCACAACGGGAGCTGTTTTTTATGTGCGTCTGGCGCCGAACGACCGTCGATGTGGTGGAGGCTGATCACCGGCTGAATCTTGCCATGCACCCAGCAAGCGATGCAGGTGAGTTTTCCGAGCGCGTCCATAACGCGTTTTTCGTCTGCAGTCGGCGTCCGCCCCTTTAATCCCCTGGTGCTCTTTTTTGGTTTTGCAGCTTGCCTCTCTTTCGCGCAGCTGAGCGCGATACTCTGGTGACGCTAACTTTTCCCGCTGCCGTTCCAGCTGGCGCTGGGCGCTCTGCTTTTTCTTCTCGTACTGTGCCGCTCTCCATGCCGGGTCTGCCTGCTTGCGTCGCTGGCGTTCTATAGCCTTCTCCTTGGCCAACTTCCTTGCATCTTCCATTTCACTAACCGTCCAAAACTTTGCATGGATCAATAATCTAACGATATTTTATTTTTGTTTGGCAGCACCTGTGCATGGGCAATCAGCCAGCTTGTCAAGCGTAGAACTCGGGTGATGAAAATTTTCTGAGAGTGCTACGGAGAACCTATGAACTGCCATCCAAACTGAAGTAAACGGAGCGTTTTCACCAACCTAGTGAGACGGAGTAGACCGCCATGACAAGCCTTAAAGCCAGTGACTTAAACCTGAATGCCCGAACAAAGTTTGTTGATGCGATTTTGACAGCTACAACTACCGCTACGTGATGGAGACCTTTGGTGTTGCCAATGCCTGTACAACCCGTGATATGGCCAAGCTTCGTAAAGAATTGCCGGGCATTGTTTACAACCATCACAGCAAAAGCTTTGAGACAAACGCTGACTATCAACCCATGCCAGAACTGGAAGCCGTTAAGTTTCTTCGCGCTGTAAGCGTCGTGTTTGATTCTACGGACTACTCCGTACCTGGTTCTGTCATGGCCATCAGCTCCGGAGGAAAAGAGTGAGCAAGGAAGATTTTGGATCGAAATTGTACGTCGCTGGGGGATGGGAAAATGAAAGCTGAGCCTGTAGCTAGAACTGACGAACAGGAGTTACGGAGCGTGCAGAAAGACGGGTGCGGCTATTTATTCAAAGCCAACCCTGTTTCTCCTCACGCCGATCCACGTCGTGTAATCTTGGTTTACACCACACCACCAGCCCAGGGGGTAACCGAATCAGCTGGAGGCGTTAAGGAACATTTCCTTGCCGGGTATGACGCTGGCCATTCACGAGGTCTCACCTGCGGACGCTTATATGGCTCAGACGGGCAAGTTAACGCTCATAGAGTAGCAGCAGCTGAAACCTACCTGACTGAAATTACGCTAAGTGAATAACGGATAGCCCCGTTTGGGGCTTTTCCTGATCCTGCGGTAATATCCCTACAGCTATCACTTTCCACACAGAAAAATCATGACCGAAGAACGAGACCCACGCGCCCTAAATTCAATGAAGGACGACGAACCGGCAACGGCGATGATCCGAATGCGTGTTACACCAAAGCGCAAAAACCAGTACGTCACTCAGGCGAACGCTGAAGGCTTGACTCTAAGTGAGTGGATTCAGAAGCACATGGATGCCGTATGCGAAGCAGCTGGCACTCCATCAGCAGCCAAATAATCGGTATTTACTTAATCTGGGGGCCCACTTGGTTGAGTCTGTTACTCAAGAGATTTTTGAAGTAGCCAGCAAGACCCGGCGTATTTTTTCGGAGATGCTGGCTGATTGCGATGCGGCTGGCGAAACGAAAGGCACCTGTGCCTATGCCACGTTTCTTGCAATGATGACGGTAAATCAATTTACGGATTACCGAGCGATACCTCGGGGCGGTGACGGCGAAACCGATGGCGGATATTTCGATCACGCTGGTGGGCATGGGCACTACTGGCTTGAAGTCCAAACCCCTGTGGGCGCATTTATTTTGGATATTACCGCCGATCAGTTTGGTGGCAACGAGGTTGTTGTTTTACCTGCAGCTGGTAACAAACAATACCTGCCGGGCGATCAAGAGCTGGTGGACGCACAATTCGTTGAATTCACTGCCAGTATCACTCAATGACTGACTGTTAAGGAGGCTGTATGTCAGATTGGAACATTGCAGCAAAGTCTCAGGAAGAGCGCGACAAAGTTAACGTCGATCTTGCCGCCTCAGGCGTTGCCTACAAAGAGCGTAGAATATACCCGTCATCGCGGAGCAGGTGGCCAGAGAACAACCTGAGCAGTACCGAGAGTATTTTATGGAGCGTCTACGGTATTATCGGGAACGTTCTGTAGCTTTACCTAAGGGTAACGATCCTGTTTATTCAAAGAATGAGGAGGCTAAGTAATGGACATACCATCTAATGAGATCCCTCGTGAGAATTTTAATGCGTTAAAGAATGCGTTAGTAAGTGCAGCGAATGCAAACAGTAAAGAAGCCGCTGCCAGCCATATCTCTATCGCTGAGTATCAACGCCACATAATACGCCGATTTATCACCGACTATGTCGATGAACAATTGACTGGTGCTATTGAATTCGCGCGAAAGGCTGCGGGTAGAGTAAAGAACAAAGACCAGTTAATGAGTAATGCTTCCTACTTCCGAATGAAGTTCGAAGGTATGGTCACCGTCGTAGATTGAAGAAAAGGCCCATTACACCGGGCCTTTTTCAAAACCAGGCTTAAGGGCGCTGGTTTACGTACTCGATGATCGCGTCAATGATCACGAACATCGGCGGTACGATTTTCAACAGCAATGCAACCATAATAGCCTCCTGGGCTTAGGGTTAGCGGTCTTTGAAGTATCCCAGCAGGGCCGTAATGATGGCCGTCACCGGGTGCGCGAGTTTTAAGAACAACAGAAGCAATGCCATGCATCTTCCTCTTTGTTCATCGCGCCTCGCCGCAAACACCCTTGGGCTTGCCTTTGCAGTTGCTGTATCTAGCCGCCAGATACATTCAGCACGATTTCTGGTTTGGGTGGGGCCTTCTAATCACCAAAAATACTGGGCTGAAATTTCGCTTTTAAATCATGCTTTAAAACTCTTCCAGGTGCTTCTAGGGCGTTCCAGGTGTTATTAGGATGCCTTAGCTTGCTTGAAGAATGCAGTGCATTTGTTTAAGCTAACTTCAGTCGCCAGATACATTTGGCACGGTAACCGGAGGTGCGAACTCCGTATACCGATTGAAAGACCCGGTCTAAACAGCCGGGTTTTTTCATTTCCGTCTGTTATTCACAACCTTTGTTTTTTGTCACATACTCAGTAGATAAGCACTATATGTAGGATCTTATGACTACTCCAAACGCCATATATCGCTTTAAAGATTATTCTAGTGATGAATATTTTTAGCACAAGGGTTGATTTTATAGTTAAATTGACTCCTGAAATGTTAAAAAAAGCTAAGTCCACGCACCGTAAGGCCTGGACGATATGTCAACAAATAAGAAAAAAAAATCAAAATTTGATCGAGTGCTGATTTCTTCAACGGGAGGTCAGAATTGCGCAACATGATGTCGCGCAATCTTGAAAAAAAGATTAGTACAGTCAGTCTTTTTTAGCGGTTGTGTGCAACATATAGCCAACGTCAATCCCTCTCTTTTAGTCCATTTCTTCTGCTATTTTATGATTACGTAATCATATGATTCTGTAATCTCAGCAGCTTCGCTTTCAACATCTGCATCATAACGTAGATCTAAATTGCTGTGTTTTTGTGCTGTGTATGCATACAGTATATTTGCGTGGGTCAGTATGATGACCATCATTAAGGGAGGCGGCTATGTTCGCTCTCGTTGACGTAAACTCCTTCTATGCCAGCTGCGAAACCGTGTTTAGACCAGACCTGCGCGGCAAGCCTGTTGTTGTACTCTCAAATAACGATGGCAGCGTAATAGCCAGGTCGGCAGAGGCCAAAAAGCTTGGCGTAAAGATGGGGGATCCGTACTTCAAGTGTAAGGACTACTTCCGCCAACAGGGGGGATGAATCGCCACGGGTTTAACAGACACCTCAGAGCTATTTATGGACTGACCCCGCCCCGGTAGACGATCCTGCCTTATAGTTTGAGCATAGGAGGAGCGTATGGGCACACCACGATTTACACCTGAATTTAAGGAAGAAGCCGTCCGTCAAATAACGGAACGCGGTTATTCCGTTGCCGAAGTATCTGACCGCCTGGGCGTGTCTGCACACAGCCTCTATCAGTGGCTACGGGCTATTAAACCCGATAACAGCGAACAGCATGCCCGGGATTTACTGGAAGCCAAAAGCGAGATCCTGAAACTACGGGCGCAGCTAAAACGCACCGAAGAAGAACGGGATATCCTGAAAAAGGCCGCGCGGTACTTTGCAAGGGAGCCCGACTGAAGTACGGCTTTATCAATGAGCACCGCACTGTATGGGGTGTGATGACAATGTGTCGGGTACTGAATGTCGCCCGGGCCGGGTTCTACGCGTGGCTGCATAACCCGCGTTCTCGGCACGCGATAAAGATAACCAGCGCCTGCTAACGCTTATCCGTGACTCATATTCACTGAGCGGAGGCGTATACGGTTACCGGCGGGTTCATGGCGACCTGAACGAAATCGGGGAGACCTGCGGCAAAAACCGGGTGGGTCGTATTATGCAACTGAACCGGATCAAAGCCGTGCGCGGCTATAAAGCGCCGCGTCGTATCGCCAGCCGACCTTCAGTGGTTGCCCCTAATCGCGTGCAGCGGCAGTTTACTGTTGTCCGGGCCAATCAGGTCTGGGTCACAGATATTACTTATATCCGCACCTGGCAGGGCTGGCTGTATCTGGCAGTGGTTATCGATCTCTTCGCCCGTAATGTGGTCGGCTGGTCGATGAAGCCCACTCTCTCACGCGAACTGGCACTCGACGCGCTGATGATGGCCGTCTGGCGGCGAAAACCGGACGGCGAGGTCATCGTACACTCAGACCAGGGCAGCCAGTACGGCAGCGACGACTGGCAGCGCTTCTGTCGGGCCACTAATCTGGCCCGAGTATGAGCCGGCGTGGTAACTGCTGGGATAATGCAGTGGCCGAATCGTTCTTCAGTTCACTGAAAAAAGAACGGATCAGAAGACGTATCTATAAAACCCGGGATCTGGCCCGGGCCGATATCGTCGATTACATTGAAGTGTTCTACAACCGGGCCCGGCGCCACAGCCACCTCGGCGGCGTCAGTCCGGAGGCCTTTGAACAGGCCTCGTCGTGAGGACAGAATTTGTCTAGCGGGGTGGGGTCAGTCCACACCGATACTCACCTCACGTTAAACCACCAGCTGAGCGACCTTGCGGAAACTTTCTAAGCCGCTATCTATACTCATTCCGTGTGGCGTACCGCCACCAGTAAAAACTACACAACAGCAATGCCGAACTTCTCTTGGTTCGGTACCAATAACTACAATTTCATTGTCGAGGCCAATATGGTTGGAATTGATGATTTATTGATAGCGTTTGCAACTGCCGCTGGTAAGTCAGCCGGTGAAACGATAGTTAAGGAGCTACTAAAAGGAATTACAGGCTCATTAGCAACAAAGGAAGATCTCGCTAATGCCGTAGCCCAAATTGAAAACTATGTGCATCAGGAGTTAATGGCAGTTGAGGCAAGAGCCATAGTTATCGATGTCGACACTGCCATAAGAAATCTTAAGCAATACAAAAACTCTGGTCGTTATGATGACCTACTGGAGCAGAATACTCAGCAGTTGCTTAACAGAACAGCTTCTGAAATACAGGCCGCCATTAACTCTGATGCCAGATATCTTTGGAATGAATTTGTCGTCATATCCCGTTTTGTCGCAGTCTATACAACATTCTGGTCTGTGAAGGCATTGGATCTAAAACAACCAAACCAAATCCCTAATTTGGTAGACGCTGTAGTTGAAGGTCTGCAATTACTCAACGGTTGCTTGTCAAAACTCCACGAGATGGAAGACGAGACCATAAGCGATCTTAAGGTCGAGAAAGTACGCGTGAGGGATGAGATAGGCCCTAAAGTCCATCTAGAGATCAACTTCGCTATCAATACCAGAGCTTCGTTCTCGGAATATCGTGGCCGTTATGGCGGAATGCGAGGATTTGATACTGGTTGGATAATCCGGCACGACGATGAGAATGAGGCCGAGAATAGAATGAGGCCTGTATATAACGCCCATGTGGCTCGTATTCAGAGCGAGAGCCAGTCTAGGCAGGAAAAAATCTATCAGCCTTTGGTTAATGCTATCAACGCATTAGAAGGGCTCCTGTATCGCTTGAAAGGCCCAATCGCATCCATCGAAGCTTCGTTCAAGTAAGAGTTATGCATTGGCCGCTGTTAAGGATGATGGTGGCTCCTGCCGGGTTCGAACCGGCGACCTATCAATTATGAGTCGACAGCTCTAACCACTGAGCTAAGGGGCCTTATAAGAAGATGGCAAAACTCCCTTTGTCTGGGGATCTACTTCATTTCTGTTTCGACAGGGCCGACGACAGAAGGCAAACCACGCTGACATGCTCCCCGTTGATTAACACACGCCGATGTTAGTAATGTCTTCATAAGCTACATGAGGACATCCCCATGAAGAATCGTTTTTCCGACGAACAGATCATCAGTATTCTCCGCGAAGCGGAAGCCGGGGTTTCTGCCCGGGAGCTCTGTCGTAAGCATGCCATTTCCGATGCCACTTTCTACACCTGGCGCAAGAAGTTTGGTGGCATGGAACTTCCTGAGGTAAAGCGACTTAAGTCGCTTGAAGAGGAGAACTCCCGCCTCAAGAAGCTGCTTGCCGAAGCCATGCTGGATAAGGAGGCGCTTTAGGTGGCTCTTGGGCGAAAATACTGACGACAGGCCAAAAGCGGGAAGCCGTGGTGTTGATGTGTGATGCGACCGGTCTGTCGCAACGTCGTGCCTGCAGACTTACAGGTTTGTCCCTGTCGACCTGCCGTTATGACGCTCAGCGTCCATCTGCTGATGCACATTTATCAGGGCGTATCACTGAACTGGCGCTTGAACGCAGACGTTTTGGTTACCGGCGCATCTGGCAGCTACTGCGTCGGGAGGGCCTTCACGTCAATCACAAGCGGGTATACCGCATTTACCACCTTAATGGACTGAGCGTAAAACGCAGACGACGCCGTAAAGGGCTGGCGACCGAACGGTTTCCGCTTCTACGTCCGGATGCGCCGAACCTGACATGGTCGATGGATTTCGTTATGGACGCACTGGCAAACGGTCTCAGGCTCAAGTGCCTTACCTGTGTGGATGATTTCACGAAGGAGTGTCTGACGATCACCGCTGCTTTCGGTATTTCAGGCGTTCAGGTCACGCGTATTCTGGACAGTATCGCGTTGTTTCGCGGTTATCCGGCTACGATATGAACCGATCAGGGCCCGGAATTTACCTGCCGCGCGCTCGATCAATGGGCTTTTGAGCATGGAGTGGAACTACGGCTTATCCAGCCGGGCAAGCCGACACAGAACGGATTTATTGAGAGCTTTAACGGCCGATTCAGAGATGAATGCCTGAACGAGCACTGGTTCAGCGATATCGTTCACGCCAGGAAAATCATTAACGACTGGCGGCAGGATTATCACGAGTGCCGTCCACATTCATCGCTGGATTGCCAGACGCCAGCTGAATTTGCAGCGGACTGGCGAAACGGGAAATATGAAGAAAAACCAACTGACATTACTAACAGAAGGTTGTATCTAATCTTGGGGGCAGGTCAGGGAGTATGTGATTTGAGGGGGTAGAAACAAAAATGGCCCCCATTGTGGGAGCCACTTATTCAAAGCCAGCGACGAGTTAAGCTGCTACCGCGTTGCTTTTATTGCGGGACTCAGCAACGAGCACTACGCCGTGCTTACTGATGTCTGGGTGTTCACTCCAGATCTCAGACTCTGGGATGCTCTTGCCATCATACTCAATACGGTCGCCGTCAAATGGCAGATATCGCGCAGAGTCAGTATCAAGGATGAAGACTACCAGGTCTTTAGATTGGCGAGCAATGTGTTGCCAAAGGGCTTTACCGCCAGCATATTGCTCATTATCGCTAAGCAGGGTCATATCTGCTTCAATGGCGACAGTCTCGTAAACGAACGTGGCCAAGCCGACGTCTCGCATTGCACCATCTACTACAACGCCTTCAATCTGGGCCACATCGCAATCTTCCCAGAACTTTTTAACCAGAACGCCTTCAAGCTGTGGACGGCGCTGAAGTTCTAAGGTAGCTACGACTTTGTGACGCAATTCATCGTTAACGATAGAAGGAGTTGCTTCGATAACTGCTGCGAATGGAGTTTTTCTGTCAAACAGTACCTGGTACAGGGTATCCTGTATGGTTACTTCTTTCAGAACTTCAAACCTACGTGCAACAGCGCTAGGAGAAAACGTCATAGGCATTACTGGCATATTTGAGTCCCCCCTTAACAGTACAGGCATGAATGCGTCCTTGTATAATAGTAGTAGTAAATTATGAATCTTTATCTATGTGCTAAAAATAGTACCATATTCTTCGAATAAACAATACTTAACTACATCAATAAGCATCATCAGACATCATCTAGCCTCAAGTTGCCACAACATTCGTGGATGCAGCTGACAGGAGGCCCCGGATGGGGCCTATCTTCAAAGCGCGAAACCACTATCCTCAATCCAGTTCTCGGATTGTTCCTTAACTTCATCCAAGGTAAGGAATTGCCCCACAAACTCCGACAAGTTTCGTAACGTCTCCAGGAACGCGGAATGTGACTGCTTGATAAAGGCTCCAGCCAAAAAGTCGGTGACGATTTGAGGAACAACAGCTGGTGAATCAGGTACCGGTTCTACTGCCGCTGCGCCATACCCTAATAGCTCCATCACCTGTTCTATTTCGTCGTTTAGATCAAGCAGAGCCAGGCCATTTGCGGACGTCGCGCTGACAATCAGCTCATCCAGCTTATCGGTAAGGTCAAGGCGTTCAAGTGCGCTTAATCTCACGCTACACCTCCGTTCCTCTGGATCGCTACCAGCAGATCAGATAGATGCCGTGCAGCGGAATTAACCAGACTTTCATTTTCTTCGAACCGACCAGCATTCTGCAGTGAAGAAACCGCGCTACGTACCTGGCAGCGGGCTTCGGGGAGTTGTCCCATATCACTGGACTCCAGAGCCAAGATGGATTTCAGTAACTGAATGGCCTGGTTAGCTTCATTGTCTGCCTCTGATGGTCCAGGTGCTGGCTCCGGCTCAGGTACAGGTTCGCTTACAGTTTTTTCTGCCAATGCATTTACGATTTTCTTCATCATCAACGCTTCGGCTGCGCCTTTAGGGAACGCTATCATCTCCATCTCTTTTCTGAACCTTGAGCGCGCCGTTTTTTCAAATGTACCCTTGTTTTCTTCCGACATCTGAAGGTATTCAGCGGCATATGTATATAAATCTTTGTCCACGAACTCCCAGGCTATATCAGGGTATTCGCTTTCAGCTGGAAGATACTTGAGCTCAAACTGACGTTTCTCCTCATCGTTAAGCTGGCAATTATAGGTAATGACACCGTGACGTGCGTAGTCATGATATGGAGTGCCTTCATCATGCCGTGGCAGTACAGCTGACCCTCTGGTACCGCACTAATGCCAGCTGGGCGATTAACAAGCGCATATTTATACCCACCTACTTCTACATCTGGGTCCGGTTCAGTAGGTTCAACCAGTTGCGGTTCAGATGAAGGTTTCCGCAACGAACTCACCGGGAGATGGAAACATCACCAGAAAAGGAGAAAACCAGAATGCACACACCAGACAATAAAACCGCCGCTGCTGAATCTGCCAAAAGATGCGATGAAAACACGGAAGCAATAACGCCGGTTCAGTTTGCCGATTTGGTTTGCTATATCCTCGCCTGTGCTGAAAATCAGACGCAGCCTGAATATTTCACGCTTCCTGAAAGTGCAGAGTCTTTTAGCATGAGCAGTGAAACTGATAATTCATCAGTAAAAGTCTGGACGGTAAAAGGCTTGCCGCTGGCAATTCAGGATAACACTGGCCAGTTTATCTGTGTGCTGTCAGGTGAGCCTGCCAGTAAAAAACCAGAACTGCGCCTTATCGTGCCGGATGAAAACCGGTTGCGTTATATCCCTGAACTGTTTTTTTCTCCGGTGGGTGAAAGTATGATCATGGACTGGCTGACCCGACACTCAGATTATGAGGGTGGTTACTGGAATTATTTTGTTATACCTGAAGGGAGTGAGGGTGAAACTTCACTTCATAAAGCCGTCAGGTTGAAAACGACCGGGTACATTGCGCCTGATTTTGACGACACATACAAGATTTGTGTGCTGGGTAATTATTTTGAAGGGGAGGTCAGTGCTGATGCTGCCGGAATAATAGCGACTCTGATGATACTGAATTCACTTTCATGGAAAGCCTCAGCGATGGGAGAGAAATATGCCAGAACATGCCAGTTACTGGTCGAACGTCAGGATGCGCTGAAGGATTATATCAGCATCATAAAACATCCTGAGGCTCTTCTGATTTTTCGCGCTATCGATTAAATACCATTACGCCACGTTGGTGGCGTTTTCACATTTCATGGAGGAGCATCACAATGATGATGAAACTGATTTTCTGTTCAACGGCACATCTAGAAAAACAGGATGCGTTCACCCTGAAAGATATTGCGTCAGGAGGGGAAAGTATTCCGTGGGTGTTCGATGCGACATACGGTTATATTCCGGATATCGGCAGTATGCATCATCCGCTTCTGAGAATGAAACAGGCCGGACTGTCGAAATCTCTGCGGAAATTTGTGTATCACATGCAGCGAAAATATAACGCGATGTATATTCATTTTGACTGTGATACAAATCCGGTGGAGGGAGAGGAAACCTTCGACTGGTGATCTGACTGGCACGACAATCTGGCTGATACGGTCAGCCAGATTGTTAAGATGATGCATTACTCCGCTTTATCCCGTCATACATCTGCCTGACTTCTTCAGCATATTCAAGCCGCTTAGCTTCCTGCGTCGGATCATCTTTAAACCCGGCATTGTATGCGCCAACGGCCCGCCATGAGTAACCCCAGCGTTTAAACGCGATCGCCAGATAGTACGCGCCCGTATAAATATTCATACATACATCATTTTTTAAATGCTCCGGCGTGATCCCGAACTGCGACAGGTGATTAAAGTTCTGAGAATGGATCTGCATTCTGCCTATTGCGTAACTGTCTGGCGAAACGTAGTTGAGGGCGTTATCCCGCCATGATGATTCCCGGAATGAAATCGCACGCAGCAGGTCCGGTTCAATTTTATAATCCCGTCCTGCCAGGTCGTAACAGTCAGCAACAGCCCAGAACGGCAACACCAAAACCAGCAGTAAAATAGCCCTGACAGTCATCCCTGATATTCTCCATTTTATCCAGAAACTCGCCTGTCGGCCATGTTACCCAAAAACAGGTCAGCCCGAAATACCCCTAGCCGAATGATGACCGCTATTACCACTAGCCTGCTCTTTAGCCCCCAAACCCCACACCCGTCGCAAGATTTCATCTTGCATGATACGCGTTTAACTTCATTTACTTATGTGAAATTTGTGCGTGTTTATATTTGAGTTCTAAGCGGGATAGATTCTCCAACGACTCCTGATGGAGTCCCGTTAGGGTCGCCATGGATTCGTAAACGACTCTTTATTTTCAGTCAGTTAGTTAGAAAGATTGGGGTCTGGAATAGAATCCTAAAATTGAAAAAAATGGATTCCTTTTGACCTGTGTCACGACTCCATCTTTAGAAACCTGGAATCTATAGTGACTCTCCAGGTTTTTATTTTCCTGAGATATTTATTTCGTTAATTTCGAACCGTCAATAAGGAATTTCATATGCCAAAAATTCAGGTTTACGTCAATAACGCCGCACTGGATAAGATAAATGACATTGTGGAAGAAAAGCGCCAGGGTGGGGCGAGCATACAGGATGCGAGTATATCCAGTACGGCCTCAATGCTGATTGAACTGGGAATTCGGGTGTACTGTATTCAGCTTGAACGGGGCAAGGGCGGATTCAATCAGGCTGAATTTAACCGAACCATGCTGGAATATATGGTTAAAACTAACAGTATATCAAACGAGTTACTGAAGCTGTCGGTGAAAGGGAATCTGACAGTGGAGGAACTTCAGCAGATGAAATTACGAATTCGTGACCATGCGGCAACGGAAGTAGAGCGGTTTTATCCGCGTCTGGAAGACGATGCTGAGTGACAGGGTGTTATTTGAAGCTGGAATATGTCACTTTTTGTGATTTGAAATATTTTAACTTAGAATTCCTTGATGCATTAAGTTTAAGAAATTAGTTCTTCATATCTTTTGATTGTTTAGGTGTTGTTGATGTTGGTGATGAGCGAAAATGAATGAGGTGATGAACATCAAGTTTTGGATGAGTGGTATTGTAAAGGCAGGTGATATTTCGTTTTGAAATATAGCAATCACGTACGTGTTTAGTATAATGCATTTGACTTTAGTGAAACCAAAAGGAGAGTAATATTAAAGGGAAACATAAAGTATGATATTTAATATCTAAGAAGACGCGGTAGTAAGGGCGGCAACCCTCACTACCGCTGACCACCAATAACCTATCGGATAAAATAGTGAGGTTAAGATGGCTATCATCGATCCTAGCGAGCTAGTAGTTTTAAGCAAGTACTTTCCTGGCTTAACTGACAACAAGTTAGCAATTTTCCTTTTGTTTGGTTATGGGTTAACCAAAAAGGAGATAGCAGCAGACCTTGAGATCAACGAGCGTACTGTGACCAGGGCGTTGAATGACATGGTTGAGCAGTACGGCATATCTAACCCTGATATGCTACGAGTCATCGCCGGGAACAAACTTAAACTTATCCTTCTGACGTATTTGATAAGGCGATAAAACGGAAGTTATAGCAAGCCCCATTCACAAGAATGGGGCTTTTTTGTATGTGACCTAGGTCACTAACTTTTCTTGATAAAAGTCAAATGACTGTCCAAAGGTTTTACTAATAATCTAGGGTTTATTTCTATATATCATCGAGTTACGGTCTTTACAATTTGTCCAAACATGGACAGGTCAGCTCCATTTTTTTAGTGCATAATATTCATAAAATCAATGAGATGAAGGAGCTACAGTGATAGATCTTGAAGCTTTAAAGAAAATCCCTAGAGGCAAACGTATTTCTGTCTATCTTGAGGGGTATGTATATAACGATCTGAAGTCAAGAGCGGCTAAATCCGGAAGGCGAATAGGAAAAGAATTAGCATTGCGTATTGAAGATCATTTAGATATGAAGGCAACTATGATTGATCCAAATGTATATGTTCGTAATGAAAGTGATTGATAAAATCTTTAATTAGCAATGAGGATAAAGGCAAATCTACAGCTTCAGAATTCTGTTTAGGTTTCTGAGTCGGTATGACTTTGTCTGCCGCTTTTGAAAATTTAAAATCCGTTAAAGAGGAATTATCATGAAATTGGCTTCAATGTCCAAAGGGATTCGTGCGTCTTCAAATAAGGCAATGGATTATCTGAAGGCAGCGTTTCGTCGTCATAAAGCATCCATTGCGATGATGGCAATCATGGCTGCTGCGCCGTCTGTTGCGAATGCCGCTGGTAGCGATTTACTGGCTGGAGGCAAAGATGATGTTGTTGCTACCTTCGGCGCCGATTCGCTTGTGCTGATGTGCGTTATTATTGCTGAGATTATTGTCAGTATCGGTATGTACATTAAGACCAAGAACCTGATGGTTCTGATGGGTCTCGCGGTTGTCATTATTTTCACCACCGTTGGCTTCTCTTATGTGAGTTAAACAATGGAGGGGAACCATTTAGATAAATACCGTTTCCCTAAAACACTGTCTGAGCAGACCCGTATTCTGGGTCTGCCTCTTGATGAATTTATTCCCGCAGCTGTCTTTGGCGGGATTTTAATGCTCAACAAGAGCTACATGTTCGGCATGGTTGTCGCCGTCGTGTTGTGGCAGTTAATTCGAACAGCGAAACGCGGAAAGAGCAGTAAATGGCTTTATAACTGGTGCTACTGGTATTTGCCCATCGAGCTGCTGCGCGTCGTTTACAAACTTATTCCTGATTCGAGTTACCGGAAATGGATTAAATAGCGGCAGGGACCCTTATGCATATTACGGCCCGTAATAACACCACCCGACTGGTGTCCTTCATTATCGGCGGTCTTATCCTCCTCATCTTTATTCTGGCTGTGGCCGTGGCGCGTCTGGCGTTCACCAATATCGATCTTGTTCACAAGCGTCCGGTGATTGTGACGCCGATGCAGTACAACGCGCCGTTCTCTGTCTCAGAAAATCAGGCTGATGCGGACTACCTTCGCATGATGACCCTGTCATTCCTGGCTCTGCGCCTTAACGTGTCCCCGGAAACCGTGGACATGAACCACGCGTTTCTTCTCTCCTACGTCAAAACGGAAACCCTTCAGAACTTCACCAGCGTTCTGGATGATGAGTCAAAGCGTATCAAGGACAACAGCGTTAACTCCGCGTTCTACCAGACCGACATTACCGTTTATCCGGCAAGTGGTCGCGTGGATATTCGCGGCGTGCTGAAAACATGGATTGGTACCGCGCGGCCTGACACAGAAATCAAGCAGTTCCGTCTTGACCTGGAATACCACAACGGGCTGACCCGCATTGCCCGCTTCGTGGAGGTCGACAATGAAAAATAACCTGATGGCGGTCTGTGTCGCCACCGCACTGAGCGTTGCCCTGCCTGTGCAGGCCAGCGCCAGCGCGGTACCGGCCGGCACGCTGACCCTACCTCAGAACGGACAGTTCACGCTGTCCGTCAGTTCCACCAACCCCAACATGATCCACATCCCGGGGGACGTCGTGTCGGCTATTTCTGGTCCGGCAGGTTCGCTATCTGATAAGCGTCTTACCTCATCCGGTGCCGTGGTCTTCACGGCAGTAGCCGATAAGCCCTTCACCTTCTACGTCGAGACCCGCAAGGGACAGACCTTCCCCGTTGCCGCCACGCCGGTGAAAGGGCAGGGGAAAGTCTATCGCCTGATTGGGGATATGCCTGTCAGTACGCCTGAGGCGAAAGTCTGGGAAACTGCCCAGCCATACGAATCGCTGCTGCTGTCGCTGAACAACCAGGCGATGAAGTCAGTCCTGCCTGACGGGTATACCCCCGTGAAGCCCGATGCTTCCGGTATCGCCGTACCGGCCCGCCTGCAGGCCGTTGCCGAACAGGCATGGACGGGCCACGCGCTGCGTATTGACCGCATTCGCATCACCAATCCCCACAGCTACGGCGTGAAGCTGCGTGAGCAGGACTTCTGGAAGCCGGGCGTACGCTCCGTGATGTTTGACAGCCAGGCCAGCACGCTGATGGCGGGAGCCACGTTGCGCGTCTTCATCATTCGTGACGCGGGGGGACAGTCCTGATGGCCAACGTGAATAAGGCTGTGCGCAAAAAGCAGGTGGCGCTCCTGGTGGCGATTGCGCTGGGGATGGGCGCCAGCGGTGCCGGGGCCTGGTACCTGTCCACGATGAGTGCGAAAAAAACGAAGGCGGTACAGGCTCCGCGCGAGCCTGCGCCGGACATGACCGGCGTGGTGAACCACACCTTTGACGGTAAGGTGCAGAAGTCTGCCATCGCTGAGGCGCAGAACCTCAACAAGCAAACGCAGAAGGAGCTGAAAAGTCTGCGCGCGGAGATGCAGACCCTGTCGAAGGACCTCAAAAGCAGCCAGGCACGCATCGGGGAACTGGAGGGCGACAACAAGCTGCTGCAGACCCAACTTGAGGAGTACGGCAAAACGTCGGAACAGGGCATTAACGGCGAGCCGTTCCCTGGCGGCACGCGCGCCGGCATGCAGTCCGGCAGTGGTGCAGTTCCACCACCTACAACGTTCTGGCCAGCCGGTAATCACTCAACGGGACAGCCCGGCGCACCTGTCTATACGCCTGTTATACGCGAGGGCGCGATGGACATCACTGCATTTGACAGCCCCGAAGACCTGATCGCTAAGCCTAAGTTTCCTTGGATACATTCCGGCAGCTTCGCGGAAGCCATCGTCATTGAAGGAGCAGATGCCAACGCGTCCGTGACCGGTAACAAAAACACCGTCCCGATGCAAATCCGCCTGACCGGCAAGGTGCAGATGCCGAACGACGGGGAGTACGACCTGCGAGGGTGCTTTGTCACGCTCGAAGCCTACGGCGACGTCTCCAGCGAGCGTGCTGAAGTGCGCACCCGCTCCATCAGCTGCCAGATGGGTGAGGACACCATTGACCAGAAGATTGCTGGACACGTCGGCTTTATGGGCAAGAACGGCATCAAGGGGGAGGTGGTGATGCGTAACGGCCAGATCCTGCTTTATGCCGGTGGGGCGGGCTTTATCGACGGTATCGGGAAGGGGATCGAAAGCGCCTCGTCCACCTCCGTGGGCATCGGGGCGACCGCCAGTCCGGGCGTGGGCGACATTATCGGGGCCGGGGTCGGTGGGGGAACCGGCTCCGCCGCCAAAACCCTGTCTGACTACTACATCAAACGCGCCGAGCAGTATCACCCGGTCATTCCTATTGGCGCAGGTAATGAAGTGACGCTCGTGTTCCAGGACGGTTTCCAGCTGGAGAGCGTACAGGAACTGGCGGCGAAGAAGGCTAAACGCTCTTCTTCTCAGCAGACCGCGCAACCGGCTGCACCACGTCAGCCGGCTCTGCAGTCATCCACCACTGAAATGCTGAAAAGCCTCGGCGACTTCCGCCTGGGGGACGCCGTTGCGCCCGTTCCCGGCGCTGAAGAGCAGTAAACCCTCACCCGGCTGCGGGTTGCAGCCACCACAATCCGGAGCGGTCGGTGCCCTGAAAGACGTGAAAGGGATGGGCGGTAGCGTGTCCGGACGCATCAGAAGGAAGAGAGTATGTCGGATGTACTGGACAAGATGCAGGAGCGCATGGCGCTCCTCGACGAAATACAGGCGCAGGCGTTACTGGCATCTGCGCAGAAGCGTACCGGCGAGAGCGCCCGCGAATGCGGGTGCGGTAATGCCATCCCGGAAAAGCGCCGCCTGGCGCTGCCGGGCGTGACCACCTGTGTGGACTGTCAGGCCGCGCGGGAGAAGGGGCTGAAATGCATGGGGTTCAGCCTGACCCGGCGACTGGCTGGTTTTACCGGAGGGCAGTGATGAAAGCCTCTCTGGTTCGTCATATTGAGTCTTATGGGCACGAAGATTTGCTTAACCTGCGCCGTAATCTTGAACAACTTCGGGCTGAACTGCTGTATCGCATCAGCCATCGACATATGCCGCTGCCGCGTCAGCAGCTGGCGCTGCAGTGCGGTGCGTTCGCCGGGATTGTCACCGTTGCCGTCAGTGCGCCATTGCTGGTTTGCGTGGGCGCCACTCTGGCGGCTGTCGGGCTGGTACTGCGTTACTCCTCCCGTCCGGCAAACCGCCTGGACTGGATGCTGGCGCTGATAACCTCTATGGATATCCCCGTTGGCGGCTATATGGAAATCTATCGCGACCCGGCCATGCTGGCTCACCCTTATCCCGAAGAAGCCCTGGCGCACTGTATCGTCCAGGAGCTGATGCTCATTCAGGACCTGCTTGAGAAAAAGAGCGCTCCGACTGCCTTTACGGCATAAGCGCACCCTTATCTTTCCGGCTTCACATTATGACTGATCAGAGCAAACCACCATTTAACCGACAGGAGGAAAATCAGAGTGTCACGTGAAAGCGAGCTGAGGCTCATCGAAAGGGATCTGGTGCGATGGCAGGCCGGTAAAAAACCATTCCGGCGTGGACTGGTGTACTTCTTGATTGTCAGCTTCATCTGTTTATTTGCAGTGACGTTATATCTGTCAGATGTCTTTTCCTCAGAGGAGGCGTTGATCATTTCGGCTGTCTGTAGCGTTGCCGGCAGTGTGGTAGCCCGGTGCGTAATGTCAGGGATACCAGCGACATGGGCGGGACGAATCAACGCCAGGCTTAAGGGGTATCAGCCACATGACAAGGGTGCATTCGAAACGCTTTGCAGGACAGTGAACGGAAAGAAAGTTATAGAGCCGGTTGACGTTGCGGTATGGCTTGACGCTGAAAAGGAAGCGCTGGCCATTTTCCGGTGCCAACAGGCTGAACGTGAACGTTACAGCTTTACAAGACGGCTGGACGACCCTGAAAAATCCCGTGAAAACTGACGTTCCGGTTTATCCCTCGTCAGTTCTTTACTCGCCATGACCACCCCTCATTCAGGATTTAAAACATGATTAAACCTTACTTAATACTGGCAGGCTGCATCCTGCTTCTGAGCGGCTGCGCGGGCGTTAAAAGTGACTTTGACTGCGATGCCACCACCTCCGACCGCTGTATGACCATGAGCAAGGCCAACCAGCTGGCACGGGATAAAACCGGCAGCGACGCGCCGGGAAAGCCGGCTGCGGGCGCAACGCTTTCCCTGGCTGAACTGCCGCGCACCTTGCCGGTAGTGTCATCCCATAATGTTCCCGCGCAGTCGGTACCCACGACCACGCCACCCGCCATCAAACCGGCGTCATCCGCACCTGTGTATTCCGTGTTACCCGCCTCATCTGCCGGAACGGTTCGCGCGCAGCGGGCCGGTGAGCATATCGCCACCGTCTGGGTGGCACCCTGGGTCGACAGCAGCGATGCCTTTCATCAGCCCGGGCGTATCTCGTTCGTGACCAGTGGTCCGGCGTGGGTCATGCCCGTGCGCATTAACTGAGGTTTACGATGAAAGAGATATTCAACATTCTGAGCAGGCTGGCCTCGGCGGCAAAGGAGAAAGACGGCGCGGCGCAGATGCAGCAGAGCCTGGCCAACATGGACTTCCCGCAGCTGACCAGCGTGCTGCCGTACCGCGACTATGACAAAGAGTCCGGCCTGTTTATTAACCGTAAGACGATCGGGTTCCTGCTGGAGGCCACGCCGCTTATCGGGGCGAACGAGCAGATTGTGCAGGTGCTGGAAGACATGGTGAAAAGCAAGCTCCCGCGCAAAACGCCGATTGCGTTTCACCTTGTATCGTCCAAGGTAATTGGCGAGCAGATGGATGAGGGCCTCTCGCAGTTCCGCTGGGAGGGGGAGCACGCGGAGAAGTTTAACCATATCACCCGCGCCTACTATCAGCGGGCCGCGCAGAAGTCCTTTAACAACCCGCCACGTCTGCCGCTGACGCTGCGCGACTATCGCTTGTATATCTCATACGCGGTTAAGGCGAAGAAAAACAGCGCGTCGGCGATGACCGAAATCACCCACACCATGAAAGTGCTGCGCGCCTCCCTCGATGCGGCGAAAATCTCCACCCAGCCCGCCGACCCGCAGGGCCTGGTTAATCTCGTCAGCTCGATGATCAACCACCGTCACGATCAGCTGTACGCGAAGCCGGTGAAGGTGGGTGAATACGATGAGTTTCACCAGCGCTGTGTTGAGCAGTCGATAGACCTGCAGGTGAAACCAGATCACGTGCTGATTAACCTGAGCAAGCCGGGCGAGAAAGCGCAGACGTCCACCCGGGCCATGAACTTCATGATGGAGCATAACCCGGACATCTTCCTGCTGTGGATGGGCGGGGACAATCTGGCCAACCTGCTGCATCCGGACCTGAGTATCTCCAGCCCGTTTGTAATCACCTTCGTGATGGAGGCGGAAGAGCAGACCGCCTCGCAGGGGGAAGCGACCCGCAAGTATATGGACCGGGACAAGAAGGCGAACTCCGCCTACGCGAAGATGTTCCCGGCCGTAACCAAGCAGGCGCAGGAGTGGAAGGAAATCCGCGAGCGTCTGAACGGAAATGAAACCTGCCTGGTACGTTACTACTTCAACGTGACGGCGTTCTGTCCGGATGAAGATGAAGCTGCGCTGGTCTGCGAGCAGCAGGTCATCAACACCTTCAAGAAGAACGGCATCGAGCTGATTTCACCGGACTATATGCAGTTCCGCAACTGGATAGCCATGCTTCCCTTTATCCATGCCGAAGACCTGTGGGACGACATCAAGATGGGCGGGGCGACCTGTCGCGCTGAAAGTCGTCAGGTCGTCAATCTTGCACCTGTGGTGGCGGATAACCGTCTGTGTCCGGGCGGATTGCTGACACCGTCGTATCGTAACCAGCTGTCGTTTCTGGACATCTACGGCGACGGAATGGGAAATACCAACTACAACATGGCGGTGAGCGGAACCTCCGGGGCAGGGAAGACTAACCTGGTGCAGCCGATTTTACGCAGCGTGCTCGAGTCCGGCGGGATTGGCTGGGTGTTCGATATGGGGGACGGCTACAAGTCCTTCTGTGAGAACGTCGGCGGGGTGTACCTCAAGGGCTCCAACCTCAAGTTCAACCCGTTTGCCAATATCAGCAATATCAACACCTCAGCCGAGCGTATCCGCGACCAGCTGGCCGTGCTGGCCAGCCCCAACGGCAATCTTGATGAGGTGCATCTGGAGCTTCTGCTGGGCGCGGTGAAGCGCGCTTACGACCAGAAGCAGAACAAAGCCCGCATTGACGACGTGGTGGTGCAGATGCGTGCGGCGCGTGAAGAGGCCATGCAGCAGAATGCTGCGACAATCGCCAGCCGCCTGGATGAGGTCATCACACTGCTGGGCAAATACTGCCAGGGCGGGGTCTACGGCGACTACTTTAACAGCGATGAACCGTCACTCAGCGACGATGCGCGTTTTGTGGTGCTGGAGCTGGGCGACCTGGACGATAAGCCTGATTTGCTTATCGCGGTGATGTTCTCCCTCATCATATACATAGAAGACAAGATGTACCGCACGCCGCGCAGCATGAAGAAGTGCTGCACCATCGATGAGGGCTGGAAGCTCCTCAACTTCAAAAACGACAAGGTCGGGCAGTTTATCGAGACCGGCTACCGCACGGTGCGCCGCCATATGGGGGCGTTTATCACCATCAGCCAGAACATCAAGGACTTCGATGCGGATGAAGCTTCTGCGGCGGCAAAAGCTGCCTGGGGTAACTCCTCGTTCAAGGTGATCCTCAAGCAGGACGCGTCCGAGTTCAAGGCCTATAACCAGATGCGCCCCAACCAGTTCAGCGAGATGGAGCGCGACATCATCAGCAAGTTCGGAGATGCGAAACGCCAGTGGTTCAGCTCCTTCATGCTGCGCATTAACGACACCTGCAGCTTTCACCGTCTGTTCGTGGACCCGCTCAGCCGCGCGATGTTCAGCTCGCAGGGTAAGGATTTTGAGTTTATACAGCAGCGTCGGGCAGAGGGCGTCAGCATTCATGACGCGGTGTACGAACTCGCCTGGCGAAACTTCCCGGACGAGATGCGGGAGCTTGAGGAGTGGGAGATGGCGGCATGAGTTACACAGTGAACGAAAAGGACAGGAAAATGGGTAATACAGCATTAACGACCGGACAGTCAGCAGACGATGTGACGTCAGGTAAACCGCCGCTGACCCGCCGTCAAAAGGCAAAGCGCCAGTGTCTGCGCAATCTGGGCCTGGTGGTGCTGGCCGTGACCGCGCTGAATGCGGCAGTGACGTCAGCGATGATTTCGTGGCGGGCGCCGGTCATTGTGTCTTTTGACATGAAGGCGACCATCGACCGGTTTACCGAGCAGGCCACCGGGCGTGAACTGAAAGAGGGCGAGCTGGAAGCTCTGACCAGCCGCTTCACCTTCTCGCTGAATAACGCATTGACGGACTATCAGCAACGTCATTCGGCGCTGATTCTGGTTAAACCTGCCGTGGTATCCGGCGTACCGGATATCACCACTGAAATTCAGGGTGATATCAGTCAGCGTATGACTGAATGGACACGTTAGATGCCCGTTATTAGCAGGTCGATGGCACTAACAATCTCAGTATGCAAATGGCTGGCTGTCGCTACCGGAGCCGTTTCCAGGCGTTTGCTCTCAATACTGGTCATCAGATCTGTCAGGATGACGAAGTTATTGCCAGCGATATTCACAACCGGGTGGATTCGTCCTACAGGGATCAAATTTTCTTTAGCTGTCAGCGGTACGACAATTCTGGTGCTCAGCCCCTCAAAGAGGTCATGCTGAAGAGCCATAAAATAGGGATAGTGCTCCCGGCCTTTTCCTTTGTTGCGATAGATATCGAACTGAGCCATCAAATAACACCTTCATCATCAGAAAACAGCCCGGCTTTTTCGATAAAAGCATTATGAGAGGCAAATGCAGCCTGATTTTCCTGAAGGAAGCGCTCTCTTCTGGATGCTCTGAGCTTTTCCTGCAGTGCATCTTCAAGTAATGCAGAAAGATTAATGCCGCTTGCTTTTGCCTCACTTAGCAGGCTGGCCGTAATTGTGACATTTGTTCTTTTCTTGACTGTTTGCTGAAGCGTTTGATGTGACATAGAACCCTCTTCAAATATGATTTTTTACACGTATGCAGTTACACACTAATGGTGTGCAACTTAGTGGCGTAATGCAAATCAAAATTTATGGAGCCCATGTGCAACATACTGGAACGATACTTTTCCTGACGGTAATTGCTTTTTCGCCTGTAGTAGCAAAAGACCTCGGAACCTGGGGCGAACTTTACCCCATTGCTGAACAGGACATGCTCACCACCATCAATACCCGCCTGCAGGCGATGCAGGACAGCGGTGAACTGGACATGCAGCAGGAAGCCTATAAAAAGCAGATCATCGAAAAATCCCTGCGCCCCGATCCGGTTGAAGGGCTGACCATTGCCCGCGAGAACCGCACCCACTACATCAATCCGTCGATGACCGTGGCGGAAGATATGGCCGATCATCAGGGGCGCTTGTTTGCACGCAAGGGGGATGTAATCAACCCGCTGGATACCGTGCCGTTCAACCAGACGCTTTACTTTATCGACGGTGACAATCCTGCCCATCTGGCCTGGATGAAGGCGCAGAAGCCTGACACGATGGTGTACCGCGTCATTCTCGTTAACGGGGATATCCGGGAAGCGACAAAAGCGCTGGGCGAGCGGATCTTCTTCGATCAGAAGGGCTCGATGTCACGCCGCTTTGAGCTCACTGCGGTACCGGCGCGCGTAACCCTGGGGGAAGATAAAAGGTCGCTGCGCGTTGATACCTTTGCGCTGGAGCCGGCGGGAGGGCATCAATGAGAAGGCTGTTCTCCGTTCTTTGTCTGACAGTGTCCGGCCTGCTCTGGTCGTCTGCCACATCCGCCAGCGCTGTGGAGTGCGAGGGTAATTTCGTTAACCCGATCACCGATATCTGCTGGGAGTGCATTTTCCCGGTCACGATTGGTAATGTGGCGGTTGCCTCCGGCTCGCAGCCGGATACGGCGAACCCGTCAAGTCCGATACAGATTTGCCCGATGGGAATCCTGTACCGCGTGGGTATGGCGATGGGGTACTGGGAGCCAATGGCACTGGCGGATGTGACCCGCTCGCCGTACTGCATGGTGAATCTCGGCGGCTTTAACTTGGGCGTGGGCAATGTTGGTACCGGGACGGGGTCGCAGGAGGATGGTGAATCCCCGGGGGCGTTCTATCACGTCCACTGGTACAAATACCCGCTGACATACTGGCTGAATATCATTACCTCTGCGGGCTGTCTGCAGGGCGGCGATCTGGATATCGCGTATCTTTCCGAACTTGATCCGATGTGGAACGACAGCAGCCTCAGCATTATTATCAACCCCGAGGCGGTGCTCTTCAGCAATACGATAGCCCAGGCCGCCTGCGCCGCTGATGCAGCGGCGAGCCTGGTCGGTAAACCGCTGGACGTGCTGTTCTGGTGTGCAGGCTCCCAGGGCTCGATGTACCCGTTTACCGGCTATACCTCCAACGAGTACAGCCCGCTGCAGTCGTCGCTGCTGGTCGCCGAGCGCATGGCCTTCAAGCTGCACCGTGAAGGTCTCATCATGAATTCCATTGGGCAGAACACAGCGGTCTGCTTTGAGTATCCGTCCCCGATTATCCCGAAAGAGCGCTGGCGCTATCAGATGGTGAACAAACACCCTGACGCCGGACAATGCCACCCGGTGGGCCGCAGCGTGATGCGCTGGGAGACCGGACGTAACTTACCTAACGATCGCCGTAACTTCGGCTACCTGTTCTGGCGTAAACGGAACTGCGTTTTTCTCTGAAGGACCACCTATGAAGCGACTCTCCCTGCTTCCGGCCATTGTGCTGGCCGGTTCGGTGTCCGCGTTTGCTGACACAAATTCCGACAACAAGGCCTTTTTTAGCGACATGCTGCAGATGGACCGCGCCCGCCATAGCGCGCTCAGCGCGCCTGATTTTGCCCGTGGCTCGGCATTGACCGGGCAGAGCGCTGATTTTGTCGCAGCGCTCAGACAACAGCAGCAACAGCAGACGAAGCCGGACAACAACGCGCCTGCGGTCATGATGTTTGTGTCGTTCTCGATGCCGGAAGATGACCTGCGCGAGCGTATCAAAGATGCCGCTGACCTGGGTGTGACCGTCTCCCTTCGTGGGATGGTCAACGGCGATATGCGCCAGACTGGCACACGGGTGGCACAGCTGGTCAAAGAGACTAACAGGGGCGGGATGCAGATCGATCCGGTTTCTTTTCGCCGCTACGGCGTGATGTCGGTACCGACACTTATCGTGAAGTGTGGCAACGCCTCCGATCGGGTGCTGGGTGATATCACCCTGCGTGATGCGCTGAAGAAGGTGGCGGAAGATGGTGAGTGTGCAGAATTTGCCGCTAGCGTGCTTCGTCGGGAGGTGAGCAATGGTTAAGCCCGTTTTAGCTGCACTCGCTGGCGCGCTTATGGTCCTCAACGGGTACGTCTGTGCGGATGCGTTCGGTGACGGCATGTCATTCGGGAAAGGCCAGCAGGGCACCGGGACAAATGCGATTAAAAATTTTAAACCGGAAGAGGTCATTCCTGACTACACGGCCCGGCCTCCCGAGAGCGGCTATTACGGCGGCGTGACCTCATCGGGCGTGGATATGACCACGCCGGGATCGAATGCACTCAATACGTCAGATGTCGGGCAGAGCATCACCGAGTCGATCCTGAACACACCTGCGGATAACAAGCCTTCACTCGATGCGCCTTTTATCAGTACGGGTACCGCAATGCAGGATAACGCGGAGAATGTGGTCGACCCGGGGTTCGATGAGTGTCAGGAGCAGAATGCGACCTTCACCGAAATCACCACGCACCAGTGTAACCGCACCCCTGCGGTTGAGCTTTCCTGTACCCGAAAGGCACATATCGGCGGAAAAGAAACCGAGGTGTGGGTGACGCGCGCCTACCACGTTAGTGCGGGGCTCTTCCGGTACAGCGCGCAAAATGGGGGATTTTTCTATGAATTCAGGGCGCCTGCCTCAGGCCAGATAATCAGTGCCACCCTGAATGTGACCGCAGGGCAGTACATGATGAATGCCAAAACCACATTCATGAATACGACCTTCAACCTGACCTGGGGGGCAAGCTTTACGCTAAACCCTGCCGGTATGGCGGTGAATGAAGGTGATTATTATGGTGCACTGGCGCTACCCATGAACGGACAGTCAAACGCCTCACTGTCAGCCCCCATTCTGGCAGCCTTCAACAGCGGCAAAAATAGCATGACCATCGACATGGTGATGAAGGTGAAAGACAAGGGCTATGAGCCGTCCGTTGAATGGACAGAGTACTGCCCCTTCAACAAGGCAGAGGAAGTGCTGATGACATCTGTCTGCACAGAGGCTGGTGGGACAAAGACGATCAATGTTGGTGGCGTGAATTATCCTGTCTACAGCGACTGCTGGGCTTTTAAGGATGTTTATGTAACTCAGGAGGCTGATAACGGGACCTGCAGCGAATACATGAACAACAAAGCCTGCACGGTAAACGGTACGACCTGCCTTGAATCCCTGGCGGGTGTTTGCCTGTCGGAGATGGCCACGTTCTCCTGCGAGAACAAAGTCTCCGGTACCGGGATGGTGTGCGGCGGGGAGTTTTTCTGTACTGACGGCAGCTGCGCGCAGGGAGAAACCGGAACCAACAACATGTTCGCCAAAGCGGTGTCCACGCTGGCCGCGGTGGCAGCGGCAGGTGAGGACATTGCGGAGTTCAACGAAGCGAACGTGCGTGCCTTTACCGGCACAGCCCAGCGCTGCCGCAAGGCCATGGCAGGGTTCAGCAACTGCTGCAAGGACTCCGGCTGGGGTAACGATGTGGGGCTTGCCAGCTGCAGCTCTGAAGAGAAAGCGCTGGGCAAGGCCAAGTCGAAACTGCTGACGGTTAAAATCGGGACATTCTGTGCCCACAAGGTTCTTGGCGTGTGCGTGGAGAAGAAAGAGAGTTACTGTCAGTTTGACAGCAAGCTCGCTCAGATAGTGCAGAGCCAGGGACGCAAGGGGCAGCTCGGTATCAGCTTTGGCAGCGCCTCTTCCCCGAACTGTCGCGGTATCACCATCGATGAACTGCAGTCCATCAACTTTGATACGCTGAACTTCGCGAACTTCTACAGCGATCTGGAAGACGGTTCGACCATTCCGGAAGACAGCGAGCTGCTGGAAAAAGCGAAGCAGATCATTTCAGACAAAATGGCGGAGGCGGGCAAATGATGCGAACACGCCTCCAGCTGATTGCTGTCTGTATGACGATGACCACCGGCGCTTCGGCATCCCCAGATGTAGCCATTCAACCCCGCTACGCGCAGGAAGAGGGCTGGCACTGGTACAAAGACCCGGCTGATATCGACGATGAGGATGACCTGCCACCTGTGGTGGCAGAGGTCATGCCGCCAGCTCCGATGACCGCCTCTGAGCAAAAGGCCCTCCTGCAGAAAGCAACCCAGGAGGCGCTGGATAACGCCATTCTTTACCCTTCACCTGAGAACTACCGGCGCTACGCGGTAATGAAGGAGTACTGGGTTAACCTGGCTACAGGATTTACGCAGAGCGGCAAGAAGGCGCTGCTGCAGTTCCCGGAACTCAACTACAACCTGGTGCGCAGCCACTATAACGGCACGTCAGCGGCCCAACAGTCGATGACGAAAGAGAAAGAGATCCTGGCGGTCAGTCACGTGGCTGCACGCTACGGCGTGATGTTCTTCTACCGAGGTGAAAATCCGGTAGACAGCCTGATGGCGGGAGTCATCAAAACATACTGTGAGGAGCGCGGTATCTCCGTTACGGGGGTCTCGGTTGACGGCAAACTCAGCGATCATCTTCCCGACAGCCGGATTGACACCGGTCAGGCTGAAACCATGAACGTGAAGTTTTTCCCTGCCACCTTCCTCGTCGACCCTAAAAACCGCCAGTGGCAGCCGCTGGCCTGGGGCTTTATGGCCCACGATGACCTTGACCGACAGGTCGTGAACGTTCTGACCGATTTCAAACCTGATTACTGAGTATCCTTTTATGAAAAGAACTCTCCTTATTTCCGGCAGCCTGCTGGCTGCTTCGGCATGCGCCTTTGCAGGCAGCACAATCGATGAAATTCGTGCGCTCGATGAAGCCAAAGCGGCCGCCAGAACCACTTCACCTGAAGCACAGCAGGCGACAAAAGCACAGCCGAAGGCCATTTCGCATCGTCTGAGTGACGGGAGGACGGTGAATCTGGCGGACTGGACAGTTGTGCTGTTTATGCAGTCCAGCTGCGAATACAGTCAGAAATTCGATCCGGTGCTGAAAGCGTTCTCAATGCGTTCCGGACTGCCGGTATTCGCCTTCAGTATGGACGGCAAAGGTGATCTGACTTTTCCGAACGTCCTGCCCGCTACCCCGGATGTGCTGGTGGAGTATTTTCAACTGGGGCTTCCTCTGGCCACACCGACTACCTTTCTGACCAACGTTCATACCATGGAAACCTGGCCACTGCTTCAGCAGTACGCGGACGAGATGACCTTTGCAACTCGCTTCGATGAAGTGCTCCGTATCGCGCTCGACAAGAAGAACCAGTCGGCAAAAACCGGGGGTAATAGGCGATGAAAAGACGGTATATCCTCAGCGCGCTGCCCGGGATGCTGCTCAGCGCCACAGTGGCGCAGGCAAGCGTAGAAAACGACATGAAGAAATTCTTCAACGACATGACCTACTCCTCTAACGCAACGTCAGCGAAGTCCTGGCAGGGGCAGGCCGCGCGCTACATGACGGGCGGCTCGTTCTACAGCCGCACCGGGGTGAAGAATATCCAGATGATGTCCATCAGCCTGCCGAGCATCTCATCCGGCTGCGGCGGCATCGACGTGTATCTGGGGGCGCTGTCATTCATCAATGCCGACCAGTTCATCGCCTTTATGAAGCAAATCATGGCCAACTCGCCAGGTTACATGTTCGAGATTGCTCTCAAGACTACGGTACCCGAGCTTGCGGCCGCTAAAGACTACGTGCAGAAGCTGGCCTCAGACATGAACCAGTTCAATATGTCCAGCTGTCAGGCAGCGCAGGGCATTGTCGGGGGCATGGCGGCTATGTGGAGCGAGTCGCAGCAGGCGGTGTGCCAGTCCGTCGCTGGTCAGAACAACATCTTCTCGGACTGGGCAGCATCGCGCCAGGGCTGCACGACGGGTGGTGGTTATGACAAGGTCACGGATAAAGCAAAAGGCAGCGATGCCGATCATGTACTGAAAAACATCAACCTGATGTGGACTGCAATGGAAAACAGTGCGCTCAGCAACAGCCAGGAATTACGCCAGTTTGCCATGAGCGTCAGCGGTACTGTGACATTTGATAATAACGGGACCATGCGCGTGTTGCCGAGTCTGATTTCAAACGATAAGGCGGTGCTTAATGCCATGATGAACGGTGGAACTGCCAGTGTGTACGTCTGTGATAACGCGAATAAATGCCTGGCACCGTCCATCAATAAGCTCACGATAGGTGAATCCAGTTCGCTTATCAGCATGACCCGTAAGACCCTGGAGGACATCCAGGATAAGGCCATCACTGACACGGCTCTGACGGATGCGGAGAGGAAGTTCATCAACAGTACATCTATCCCGATCCTGACCTGGATTATTGACCAGTCTTCTCTCTCTGTGACGCGTAGCCTTTTCGATCAGCTAGCTGACTACATCGCCTGCGATATCTACCTGCAGTACATGGACGGCATTCTCAAGCAGGTTAACGCGCAGCTGGCCGGGAAAGACTACCCTGGCGAAAGCATGAAGCTGCTGCGTAATAGTCTGCATGAAGCCAACAACGCATTGAACACGCTGCGTATGGATGTGCAGGTGAAAGAGAGCGCGCTTATCAGCGCCCAGAACCAAATCCAGTTCCTGCGCCAGCAGGTGTCTTCCCAGATGACCGACCGGTATATGGGCAACTATCAGTTTGGGAGAGTTAACTGATGGCTAATGTTATTGAGGTGTACACCATCGCTGGCGGCGGCTGGTTCCAGGACGTTTTTAACGGCGTGGCCATGTTCTTCAACAGTTCCGCGTCAGACTATCTGGTGGGGATGGCGACGGCCATTTCCGTTCTGGTGGCGGCGCTGGCCTACGTCAAAAGCAAGGATCTGATGGAGCTGGCTAAGTGGGCGGCGGTCTACGTTGCGGTCTTGTCGGTTCTGGTCGGGATCAAGAAGGATGTGCAGGTCATCGACCTGTCAGAGCCTGCCGCGATTTACCAGATTGATAATGTTCCCGCGGGCATTGCCGTACCGGCAAGTCTGCTGACCCGCGTCGGGGCCGGAATGGCGCAGGTGTATGACACCATCTTTGCGCGCCCGGACTCCCTGACCTACTCAAAAACCGGAATGATGTTCGGCGCCGCATTGGCCGTGGGCAGCACTAACTTCATGTTCACCGAGCCGGAGGCACAGCGCATCTTCACGGACTATGTGAAAAACTGCGTGGTGTCCGATATCCAGCTTAACCGCAAGTACACGATGGGCGACCTGATGCGTGCAAATGACCCGTACGCGCTTATCTTCAGTCAGCCGAGCCCGCTGCGCGGTCTTTATGATAACGATCGTAACTTCATGACCTGCGAAACCGCAGCGGCCTGGCTGAAGAATAGCAGCGGCGATCTGAACGGCAGGGATACTGGCTCGTTTATGAAGCAGGCCTCATCCTGGCTGCACGGGTTTACCCGACAGGTGTTCGGTGGAAATACTGGCAACACCGCGATTTTTACCGAAATGCTGAGTGACAGCTACAACTGGTTCCATAACACCTCAACTAGCGCGACGGAGATTATCCGCCGGAACGTGGTGATGAACGGCATCCGCCACGGGCTGAACAGCTACGCGGTGGACAGCGGCAACACGGCGGGGATGCTCAATATCTCCAGCGAGATGTCGCTCGCCAAAATGCGCATGTCGCAGTCAACGAGCGCCAGTATCGCCACCCACACGCTGCCCATCATGCACACGGTGCTGCTGGGGATGACCATTGCGCTGTTTCCGGTACTGGTTGTGCTGATGGTGGTCAGCTCTCTTTCCTGGCAGGTGCTCCGGGGTTATATCTACACCATTGCCTACCTGCAGATGTGGCCCATTCTGTTTGCCATTCTCAACCACGCCATGAACTTCTACCTGAAGGACAAGCTGGGCGGTACGCCGGTGGTGCTCTCGACCATGGACCAGGTGCAGAATACCTACTCCGATATCGGCACCACGGCGGGGTGGCTGGCTATCTCCATCCCGTTCATTGCCTGGGGGATGGTGAAAGGGCTTGGGCAGGTGATGTCGCAGGCGGGCAACTACCTGGGCCAGACGCTGCAGGGTGCCGCCACACAGTCGTCCTCGCAGACGGTTGACGGCACTTACGCGTTCAACAATATGCAGACCGACAACGTGCAGGGACACAAGTGGGATACCAACTACAGCCGCCGCGATGGCCACATCAGTGAGCAGCTGGATAACGGTGCGGTACTCACCAGAACTAGGGATGGCGGTACCGTGATGAATACCAGCGAGGGGATGTCAAAACTGGCGGTGCATATCGCCGGGGCCGAGTCGACCGTAGCGGGCTGGAATGCCAGCGCTCGCGAGCAGTATGCGCAGTCGGCACAGCATCAGGCAGGCTACCAGAAGGGCAAAGAAACCAGCTGGAGCCAGCTGCAGCAGTTTGTGTCGCAGCATGGTCACACGGACTCCATGGTGAGCAGTGGCGATTCAGGACAGACGGCCAATATTACCCGCGGTGCGAGCAAGATGATGTCGATCGTCGATCGCTATGCTGAAGCCAACAACCTCAGCAAGTCGGCGGCCTACAACGAGCTGATGGACAAATCCAGTCGCGGTGCAGTTAATGCCGGGGCAAAAGCGTCCTTTGGCGCACCAAAACTGCTTAAATCTGTTACCGGCCTTGGCGGTGAAGTGCATGCCGGAACAGAATTCACCGGCGCATCGCAGTCTTCACACGGCACCAATCAGTCTAACTCTCAACGTAATGACAACAGTCATGACAAGAACGCGCAGATGGTTGAAGATTTCCGCCAGTCCCGCGACCTGGTGGAATCTAGTGCATCCAAACTATCAGCTTCGCATAACGACACAGGAATAAATAACCTCAGCGAACAGTTTGGCGCGACCCTCAACGATACCAGCAAGGAGTTTGAGTCCTGGCAAATCAGCGAAACGCGCGCCCATGAATACAGCGAAATGGCGACCTATGCGCATGATAACCGTGCTCAGTTCGATCAGAACTATGATCAGATGTTTGCGAGCTATGTCGGCCAGAAAGCACCGGGCAGGGCGCAGGCCGTGCTCAGCGATACCGGTTCACCGGAGATTGCCGCAGAGCGTGAACAACTTGTCCATGAGTTCATGAAAGAGCGTGTATTACCGAAACTGGAACAGCAGTATCGCTCAAATAAAGCATCGATAGGCCAAAATATGCCTGGCGTTACATCCGGTAATAATCCGACCGTTCAGGAAACTTTCGACAATAATAGCGATGTTATTTACGACAAGGCTGATGCGGCCAGTATCAGAAAAGACTCTCAGGAGCGTGTAAATAATCAGTTGAATGACGTTGAGAAAAAAATATCTCAAAGCGGTTCAATTATTGATGCGGGTAAAGGAAATATTGAAGAAAATCGTGCTAGCCTGAAAGCTAATCATGAGAGCGCGAAGGAAACGCAGGAGCAAGGAATGAAGAATGAAATCGAAAATCAAAAGTTAATTAATACTGACTCTTTGATATCCGATACTTCTGTGAGGGATTCTGCAACGTTATTAAAAAAGGATGATAGATAATGGTTGTGACCAATCATAGTTTATTAAAGTTTCGCACTGTTAGTCTTTTGGTTTCATTCGTTTTTGCAACAACTGTATATGTGAATGTGCGCGACTTCTTTATGTTTCCTCTGTTTCTACTCCAGGTCGCATCACTTATACTTGCCATAAAATTAAAATGCTGGAGCAAAGAAAAAAGCCTCCGGGTAATTAGTCGTAGCGGCTTATTTTTGCTTATTACTGTATATTGTCTGGCAATAGCTGTCGGGGTTGTAGTTTCAACTACAACTTCAGGTGTGTCTAACTCTATTACTCTTCTTCTTTTTTATGTTACATGCCTAGATGCACTAATGGCGATACCGTTTGTCATGTCGTTTACAGACAAAACAAAATGGCAGAGTGCAGGATCGGTGACAGGTCTTGCTGCGAGCTCAGTTATGAACGGTGAGAACGGTCAGATAACTGCAGCCTATGCAGATTCTGACTATGACCTGATGAATAATGAGATTTACTGGCCTCAAAGTGATTACCATACAACCAGTGCTTTAGACAGCTCTCCAGGTGTAAACCCTGCATCAGGTCTTCCAATGGCTAACGATGCAATTGATGTCGGCGGAAATGTATACGGTTTTGGTGAGCCAGTGTTCAATGATGACTCTTTTCACACAAATCAGTTCAGTGATTTTGATTACCACAACAATCCGTAAGGTTGGTTGATTCGATTTAAACAGGGCTATGCAATATAGCCCTGTTCCTCTGCTTGTTAATTCTTAATCTTATTTTACTCAGGTCTATTATGAGCTTTAATCCACGCGATTTAACGCAGGGTGGACAGGTGTCGTTTATGCGCCTGAAAATGTTCCTGCAGATAAATAATATCATCTCGTATTACGTCATTGTATTCAGCGTCCTACTGATGATGGCTATACTCTTTATCCGTATTTCGCTGCAAAACCTGATGAACGGCATTATCTATTATGCCGCGAAGATGATTGCGCCGTTTATGAAAAACTCCGCCACGAAAGAAGTCTTCACCATCCGTTATTACGAGGACTCGTTTCGCTATACCCCTGACCAGGTGCTGTCAGATGCTTACACCACATATTGCGGCCAGTTGCTCAGGCAGGAACTGGCGATTGCCGGCTGCGCCACGCTGTTCGTCGCTTTTTTCATGACCTTTGCGACTTACTGGTATCTGGGCCAGACCGGGCGCAAACAAAGCGAGGACGAAGTTATCGGTGGACGTATTCTGAATGACGACCCGAAAGAAGTGACCCGGTTGATGAAAAAACGCGGTGAAGCCTCCGATATTCGGATCGATGCGCTGGCGCTGAAGAAGGATGCGGAGATCCAGAACTTCGCCATGCACGGGACGGTCGGCTCCGGTAAGTCGACGCTGATGCGTAAAATCCTGCGCAGGCTACGTGAACGCGGCGATCTGGTTATCATCTATGACAAAGGTTGCACCTTTATCGAAGATTTCTACGACGAGAGCCGCGATAAGGTACTTAATGCGCTCGATGAGCGCTGCCCCAACTGGGATATGTGGGAAGAATGCCGCACTCTGCCTGAACTAGAGAACGTCAGCTCAACGCTTATTCCCTCCAGCTCAGGTGAAGACCCGTTCTGGCAGGGTAGTGCCCGCACTATCTTCGCGGAAGGTGCCGAGCGTATGCGGCATGATAAAGACCGCTCCTACAATTCCTTCCTGCGAACAATGCTGGCCATCAAGCTCGATCAGTTGCGATCGTTTCTCGCCGGAACGCCAGCTTCCACGCTGGTTGACGGCAAAATCGAGAAGACCGCCATCTCGATCCGAAGCGTGCTGACCAACTACGTGAAGTCCCTGCGCTATCTCCAGGGCATCGATAAGCCGGGTCGTGAAAAGTTTACCATCCGCGACTGGATGAAAGGGCAGGCGGATAGGACCCAGAACGGCTGGTTGTTTATTACCTCCGACGAAGAGCACCACGAATCCCTGAAGCCGCTTATCTCCATGTGGCTCAGCATCGCGGCAACCAGCCTGCTGGCGATGGGGGAAAACCGTGAGCGTCGCGTCTGGTTCTTCTACGACGAACTCCCGTCACTGCACAAACTCCCGACGCTACCGCGCATCATCGCGGAAGCCCGTAAGTTCGGCGGCTGTTTCGTGCTGGGCTTTCAGTCCTACGCGCTGCTGGAAGAAACCTACGGTCCAAAAGCGGCCGAAGGGATGTTTGATCTGCTGAACACCAAGTTCTTCTTCCGTTCGCCGTCTGCGAAGGTGGCGAAGTTTGTTGAAGAGGATATCGGTGAAACCCGCCGCAAGACCTTCAGCGAGCAGACCAGTTTTGGCCATGAGCAGGTGCGTGACGGTATCTCTTTCGGCAAGGACGAAGAGCGTATCAATATCGTCAGTTATTCCGACGTCCAGTCCCTGAATGATCTGGAGTGTTTTGTCACCCTCCCGGGGGACTATCCGGTAGTGCGCCTGAATATGAAATATCAGGGGATGCCGAAGAGGGCCGAACCGCTGCTGATGCGCGACCTCAGGACCAGCCTCGACCAGGACATCGAGAGTGAGCTGGAGGCCCGTGATGATGCATATCGCCGTCAGATGGATGCCCTGTTCAGTCCGGATGCGCAGTCTCGGACCGTCGTAAGTGAAACCTCTCAGCCCGCCTCATCCGTACAGGCACCAGTCTCTCCGCCCGCCGCTGCACCGGTGAATCAGTCTGACGCATCGTCTGTTACCGCTTCCGCTGTTGCGGGCAGTGCCGGGGGCGGTATGCAGCCGGAGCTGCAGCATGAACACGAGCTGCCTGCCGGCATGACTGAGGACGGAGAAATCATCGACTTTGCTGCATACGAGGCGTGGACGCAGCAGACCGGACACACGCAGGAACAGGTCCGCCGTGAGGAGGTGAATATCAATCACCCTCGTGAGCACGGCGATATGGAATGGGAGAATATCTGATGCTGTCAGTTTCACCGATTAAGGGGGATGCTGGTTATTACAGTAAGGAAGATAACTACTACGTTAGTGGTTCTCTTGACGATCGCTGGGTGGGTAAAGGGGTTGAGAAGCTTGGCCTGAATGGCAGGGTTGATTCCCCGACGCTGGATGCCGTTATGGCCGGCAAGCTGCCCGATGGTTCAGATCTGTCCCGGATGTCCGGCGACAGGAATATGCACCGTGCTGGCTACGATCTGACGTTCTCGGCTCCGAAGGGAGTTTCAATGGCCATTCTTATTGGTGGGGATAAGAGACTGCTGGAAGCGCACAACCGCGCAGTGGAAATTACCATGCGTGAAGTGGAAAGCCTGGTGACGGCACGTATAACGGATAACGGTAAAACAGAAACGGTATCGACAGGAACGATGGTAGCCGCGCTGTTTAATCATGATACGTCGCGCGATCTCGAGCCTCAGATCCACACGCACGCACTGGTGTTCAACGCCACCTTTGCGGAGGGTAAGTGGCGTTCACTGGCCAGTGACCCGAAGATGAAAACCGGCTTCAGTGAGGCAGTCTATGGCAATAAAATTGCCATCGGAAATATCTACCGTACCGTACTGCGCGGTGAAGTGTCCGGTATTGGCTATAAGACAGAAGACGTTGGTCCCCATGGCTTATGGGACTTAAGAGATGTTCCCACCGATGAATTCTCCTCCAGAAGTACCGCCATCCGTGAAGCTGCGGGGCCGGATGCCTCCGCAAAATCCCTGGATATGGCGGCCCTCGATACGCGCAAACCGAAAAGCTGGGCAGACGCAGACCTGCTGGTCAGAAGCTGGGAAAACCGGCTCGCTAAGCGGGATTTCGACATGAAGGATTATGTGGCGAAAGCCACTCAGCGGGAGACTATGGGGGGAGTCGCTGTGAATGCCCTTTCACGCGGTTCCGATGTGGCGCTGGCTGTGAGTGAGGCCGTTTCGGCGCTATCGGACAAAAAGGTCCAGTTCACGATGTCCGAGCTTCTGTCCGCGACCGTAAACCGCCTGCCTGCAGTATCCGGTGTCTTTGAACAGGCACGAGCTGGTATAGACCAGGCCATTGAACAGCAGCGGCTAATTCCGCTCGACCGTGAGAAAGGCATCTTCACCTCCGATATCCATCTCCTCAACGAACTCAGCGTGCAGCAGCTGGCGAAGACGATGGTGCGCGAGCAGCGCACTGAAGTCTTTGCGGACCGTTCGGTGTCGCGCACTGATGTTGCCGGTGATGCGGTGTCCGTTTTGGCCCAGGATCGCAGCGCGCTTGCGGTGATGTCCGGCAAGGGTGGGGCGCAGGTCCAGCGCGAGCGTATCCTTGATGTAACGCAGATGGCCCGGGAGCAGGGGCGCGAAGCGGTGGTGCTGGTTTCCGATCGCCGAAGCGCGGCATTTCTGGAGCAGGATGCTCTGCTTGAGGGGTGCATGATGCACCGCACCGGCCTCAGCGCCGAAACGGTATTTCCGGCGCACAGCACGCTGATTGTGGACCAGGCGGAGAAGCTGACCCTGAAGGAAACCCTCCTCGTGCTGGAGAAGGGGCAGGCTGCGAACGCGCAGGTGGTGTTTATGGACACCCAGAACCGGGCGGGAACAGGTAATGCGCTCTCGGTGCTGAAAGAGGCGGACGTAGCGCAGTACCGTTTCTACGGCGGCAGGCAGCCGGAGGTGACGCTGGTCAGCGAGCCCGACAAGCGCACCCGCTTTGCTGACGTGGCGAAGCAGTATGTCAGCGCCGTGGCATCAGGTCAGGACGTGGTCGCCCAGGTGGACGGGCCGCGCGAGCAACTGGCGCTGACGGAGGCAATCCGTGAAACCCGCCGCGAAGCCGGGGAGATTGGTGCGCGTGATACGACGATTAACGTTATTGAGCCAGTGTGGCTGGACACCAGGTCGCGTAAGCAGCGTGATAACTATCGCCCGGGCATGGTGATGGAGCAGTGGAACAGCGAGAAGCGAGAAATGGTGCGCTACAGCATTGACCGCGTGGCGGACAAAACTAACTCTCTGGTGCTGGTCAACGAGGCCGGTGAACGTCTGGTGCAAAAAGTCACCAAACTGGACGGCAGCTGGAGCCTGTTCCGCGCGAAAACCCTCGACGTGGCGCTGGGGGACGAACTGCGTGCGCTGGGGCGCGATGCCAGAGGCGATATTAAAGCGGGTGAACGCTACACCGTGCAGTCCACCGGGGACGGTAAGCTCATCCTGCAGGCCGGAGAGCGCAGCGTGGCGCTGGATACTTCCCGCGCGCTTAAGCTCTCACACAATTATGTCGAAAGCGTGGGCAGCAGCGTCAGCGCAGACCGTCAGGTGCTGGCCCTGCTGCCCGGGAAGGGGCTGACGGCGGACGCACTGACCCGCCTGTCGCGCAGCGGGAGTGATATTCGCGTCTTCACTCCGCTTGAGCAGGTTCAGGCGGAAAAGCGTGTGCTGGCAAGCCCCGTCGTGCGTCTGGCCAGCGAGCGGGTGATGGATTCTACCGATGCCGCGGATTTGTCCGGGGCGATAGGGGCGCGCCGCGAGCAGCTGATGTCACCTGCAGAGCAGGCTGTAAGCCTGGCCGTGCCACTGTCGCAGAACGGCAAAATCCAACTGTCGCGCGTCAGCCTGCTGTCCCATGCACTCGCCTCCGGCGTACCCTTTGCTGATGTCAGCGCGGAAATAGAGCGCCAGACGGACAACGGCACGCTCGTGCATCTGCCGGTGGTGTCCGGGGCTGGGACTGACTTGCTGGTTCCTCGCGCCGCGTATGAGATGGAGAAAACCATCATCCGCACCATTGCGGAAGGCAAAGAGGCCGTTGCACCGCTGATGGCTGAAGTACCTGAAGCTGTACTTAACGGCCTGACGCAGGGGCAGACGGCGGCCACGAAGCTGATACTGGAAAGCACCGACCGCTTCCTGGGTGTGCAGGGCTATGCGGGCGTCGGGAAAACCACTCAGTACTGCGCCGTCATGAGGGCCATCAGGATGCTGCCGGAAGATGAACGCCCGCGGGTTATTGGCCTGGGACCAACCCACCGCGCCGTCAATGAGATGAAGGGAGCCGGGGTGCCGGCACAAACGCTGGCCAGCTTCCTCAGCGAAAACCGCCAGGCGCTGCTCAATGACGAAAAGCCCGACTTCAGCAACACCCTCTTCCTCACCGATGAAAGCTCCATGATTGGCAACCGCGATATGGCCGAACTGCACCAGATTGTGGCCGCAGGGCGCGGACGCATGGTATCAAGCGGCGATGAAGCCCAGCTGCAGCCGATTGCTGCGGGTACCCCGTTCCGCCTGATGCAGCAGCGCAGCGCCGCCGACGTGGCCATCATGCAGGAGATTGTGCGTCAGACCCCAGAGCTGCGACCGGCGGTCGAGAGCGTGATTGCGGGCAGGGTGGCGGAATCACTGGAGCGTGTGGAGGCCTTAGCGCCGGCACTGGTGCCGCGTAAGGCCGATGCCTGGGTGCCTGAATCATCGGTGATGGAGTTTAAAACCGGGAAGCCCGGTAGCGGTGACGGTAAGAATGACTCTGCCGTGGCTGTGGTTGCTGATGCCGGCCGACCCGCTACGGTGATTGACGCCATTGTTCAGGACTGGCGAGGGCGCACCCGCGAGGCGCAGGAGCAGACGCTGGTCGTGGCCCAGTTGAACGCTGACCGTCGGGCCATCAATGAAGGCATTCACCAGGCGCGACTGGAAGACGGTGATGTGGGTAAAGAGGAACGCCGTCTGTCCGTTCTGTCACCGGTGCGCGTGCCCGATAATACCCTGCGCTCGGCTGGCGGATTCGCGCGCTATACGGGCAAAACCGCGATGATGAACAACCAGTACTACACCATTGCAGGTGTCGATAAGGAGAACGGGGTGGTGCATTTCCTTGGTCGTGAGGGGCAGGAAGTCATGATCTCCCCCCAGCAAAACACCGCTCAGGATATCTCTGTTTATGAAACCCGGGAGATTGCTGTTAGTGAGGGAGATAAGGTGCTGTTTAACCGCACGGATACTGAACGCGGCTATGTGGCCAACGATGTCTGGCAGGTGATCGGTTTCACTGAGAACGGCGGGGTAAAATTCGGACGCAATGAAGAGGAAAAGGTGCTTTTCCCGGATGCGGAAGATGCCGACCGCCACGTTGACCTTGCCTATGCGGTGACGGTCAACGGTGCTCAGGGGGCGAGCGCGAAGCTGGTTATTGGTCTGGCGGGTACGGAAGGGGGGCGCAAAATGCTGGCTTCGCAAGAGTCCTGGTACGTGACATTGTCTCGCGCCGTACAACATATGCAGACCTATACGGACGATACGGCTGCCTGGGTGAAGCAGATTGAACGGGCGGAACAGCGCCTGTCTGCCCATGACATGCTGCATCAGCAGGGCGATACGCAGGCAAAAACTGCCAGCTGGCTGCTCGATATGGCGGTCGGGCTTGAGAAAACCGGCCTGGGTCGTCAGGTACTCAACACCGTGCAGCTGGCCGGTAACACCATGGCCAGCTTTATCGGTCCCGGGAAAAAGTATCCGGCCCCGTACATGGCGCTCCCGGTCTGGAACCAATACGGGAAAGAACGCGGTGTACTGATGACAGAGATCCGGCTGGGTGAAGAGGGGCGGCATCTGACGCTCGGTGACGAACAGCGTCTGCTGGGTGCGGAAGATGCGAGGTTTGCCGGGCTGCAGTCCAGCCAGAACGGTGAAACGCTGATGGCGGATGATTTTGCTCAGGCGCTGCAGCTGGCGCGCAATAATCCGGAGAGCGGGGTGGTTATCCGCCTCAGCAGTGATGACATGCTGCTGAATCCGGGGCGTCTGACGGGCGGTAATTTCCCGGAAAGTGAACTGGATGGTGATACTGCGGCCGCAGCTGTTAAAGAAGACGAACCGTTACCGCTACTTCCTGAAAAAGAAACGACGGCTAATACCGATCCGGAACTGTCAGCCCTTCAGGCTGCAGCAGAACCTCAACCGGAAGAAATCTTCGGACCCATACAGGAGTCAGACCCGGTATATATCCTCCCCGAAGAAAAGCAGACGCCTGATGTTCGTGTGGATATTATCGACCAGAAAGCGCAAATGGCCATTGAGCAGGTGGCCACTGAACTGGACGGTAAAGAGATGCGTGACGTGACACATCGGCTGCTACAGCAGGAGCGGGAGTGGGTTCCTGAACGAGAGCACAGTCTCGAGAAAACGTTCGAAGAGTAGATTCTCCTGTCGCCATCAATTTCCCAGTTCAGTTCATCCTGGTACTTAGCGTTAAGACCGTAACTTTTTACAGTCTTTCTTTATGTTTCACCCCAAACAATATCGAGATTGATCGCATGAGCTTATTGCAAAAGCTATTGATGCATGGACTACTGTGCCTGAGTATGCAAGTTCATCCCGTCATTGCTGCACCTACAATTCAGGCCGGTTTTTCACCTGAAGGCAGCGCTTTAATCCTCGTAATACAGACTATCGAGCGTGCACAGCACAGTATCTCCCTGATGGGATACAGCTATACGTCTCCTGAAATAACGAAAGCACTTGTAAGGGCGCATAAACGCGGCGTTACGGTCAGGATTATCCTTGATGAAAAAGCTAACAGAAATCAGCCCAGTCGGTCAGCGATAAACCTGCTTGTAAATGCAGGCATACCGCTTCGAACGAACAATAATTTCGCCATCATGCATGACAAGGTGATGGTTGTAGACGCAAGTACGTTGCAAACAGGCTCGTTTAATTACACAAGGGCAGGTGCCCGCAAAAACTCAGAAAACGTGCTGGTCATTCATGGCATTCCGGAGCTGGCCCAAACCTACCTTAAACACTGGCAGTCACGCTGGGATACCGGTACAGACTGGAAATCATCTTATTAAAAGAGGTTATCTGAAATAGTTCAGCATGTGCAGACATGCCCCAGTATTACTCCCCGGTAAGCATTATTTCGCCAACCTTTAGTCTCGTTTCAAACAAAAGGAAAACCCCGTTTATCACTATCCTGTCCGGGAAGAAAAACGGGGTTTAGGCGCATGCGTTCAATAAACACACAACATGGAAATGTTAGCGTTATGCCTTATACTTCACAAGGTTTTTATGCTTCTATCGATCGCACCTGCTTGAATCCGGAGGTCAAATGACACTCCGGAGTACGACAACATCCCAATATGTCCAGGTAAAAAATCCTTTCCCGGTTTTCACCATCCCTTGTCAGAAAGGAACTGAGCGACCAAAGAGAACATTACCTTTCAATAAAATGCTCATGCAAAAAGCCACAGATTTTACCCAATCCTGGAACTTCACACTTCTGGTCACGTTGTCACGCGCGAAAGGAGCAAGGCAGCGTCGGCCACCTGTACTTCGGTGTCGGGCAATAGATGCACTCATTCAGGGAATTTGCTTCCATTACGATCCTCTTGCCAACAGGGTGAATGCAACGATGACCACGCTGGCAAGCGAATGTGGCCTTGCGACGGAAACAAAGAGCGGAAAACTATCTATTAGCAGGGCAACGAGGGCGCTTCAGTATCTTGCTGAGGAGCTGGGCATCATTACATACCAGACAGAGTTTGATCCGGAACTGGGATGTTATTTACCAACTAACATCACTTTTACAGGACTATTTTTTGAGTCAATAGACGTCTCTGAAGAGGCTGTGTCAGCCGCCAGGAAAAGTCGGGCTGAATATAAAAACCTGGAGCGAGCGAAAAAAGGTAAGCAACGCCTATCATTGGATAAGCTGGTTTCTCTGGCCTGGAACGCATTCAGGGAACGCTTTAAAGCCTACAGACTCATGCGTAAAGCACATGGGGAGAAACGGGCCAGAGCGAGAAGAGAAGCTGGCTTGAGCTATCACGAAATCTCCGCGCTTGTCAGAAAAGAACTGACTCGGGAGATTGCCACCGGGAAGTATCCAGGCAACTTACTGGCGGTTGGTAATGAGATAAAAAGGCGGGTAAAGGAGAGAATGATCCTTTCGCGGACAGGGGGAACTGGCCTGCTTTGCTAAGATGAGTGTGGTGGATTGTAATGTTCAGATGTCAACATTTGGCCAAATCATGCCGTTAATTCGACATCAAAGAGTGCCAGCGAGGGCGATGACGCTTGATAGCTTTCATCCCACTTCTTTTCAGACCATCTAATCTTCACTCAATGATATTCCATTTTTTCCCACCAGTAGCTTTTAGGCTCTCGATAGAATTCATCAGGCGTTTGGCATTCGCTGGTGAGCGCATCAGGTATGCGGTTTCCTCGAGAGCACTGTTGTCATCCAAAGACTTCAGAATGCAAGATTCACCATCCTGGAGTGTGATGATCACCGGCGCACGATCCTCTGTCGTTTGAAGGATAGTTGCTGATAAATTTTTTCGGGTTCGCTGTAACTTATTACACGCAAGGGTAACTCCCGATACGTTGTACTCATTATTGAACAATCCATGAGGTGTAATGCTAAGCCCGACAGCAAAGCGTACAAGGAAATCCTTGCTGTCTAAAGCAGCACCTCAAGCTTACTGAGGATGAATATGCTGTTTATGATGCGTTGCGCAGATAGACAGGAGTGAGACAAAAAGAAACCGCCGTAGGTTGGCGGTTTCCTCCCCGAGCTGTTAGGAGCAGCGCGGTCAAGCCATAAAGACTCGTAAGTTGACACCCTCATTGTGTACGAACAATCGCCATTTATCAATATAACTGTGGTTGTATGCAGATTATTCTCATCTATGCCTTGTTACACATACCCTTTTTTTATATTCTCGGTTCGTCAATTTCCGAGTTTGGGCGGACGTATTGAGGAGCAACTTTGAGACCGTTTTGGTCTCGATAGATAGGTTGAAGATACCAGCTGGCTGCGACAACTATCTATAGCTTGTGGAAAAGATTCTTGTTAGAAGGAGTCTTTTACCCCTGCTGAAAGCGAGACGTTATCGCTTAGATGTGCTCTCTATACACGGTCAATGGTCAGGGATTAGGAACCCCTGGTTGGGCTTGCCGGCGATCCCGTAAAACCCGCTATGAAGACTCGTGAGTTGACGCTACTTGTCGTTGGCAAAGCGGGAAACTCAAATTAAGCAGCGCCACATAGCTCCAACAAAGGAGCGAAGAAATGAAGCATTCCATCTCAATGGTGGTGTTGCTCGTTGTTCTGAAGTCGTTCGTTGTTTCTGAGGGCCCCGGGATTAACATCTCCGGTAATACCTTTCAGATCAGCGTAATTACTCAGACCAAGTAACCCAGAGCCGTCCCTTCGGGGCGGCTTTTTTATCACATCAATTTTGTCATAAACAATAATATCCTGCGTTATGCAGGACTGGACTGCCCCCGCAACAGTTCAGAAGTCTCTAGATCATCTGTGGCGATTCAAGGTGCATCTGAGTGTATCCAAAATGATTTTCCCTCAGGATAAGATACGCTATTAACTTATTAATTTAGTTTGTTTTCTTCCTGTTTTGCTTCGCCATTCCGTTGCAAATTTAGCCGGAGTCTGGTAATCCATCGATGAAGGTGAATGTTTGTAGTATAATTCCAGTATAATGTGTCTTAAGTTGAATAATGAGAGATAAAACACAATATGTTGGATTTATCTTTGACCAAGCCAGATGAAATAGCCTCGCTTCTGTGTGACCGGTTGCGTAAAGAAAGGATCAACCAGCAGATGACTCAGTCCGAGCTGGCAAAGCGGGCTGGTATTGGTGTGAATACACTATCCAACCTGGAATCAGGTAAAAATACCAGTTTTGAGAATATTATCCGTGTAGCAATGATCCTTGGCCGGACTGATGAGCTGGAATCACTGTTCAAACCAAAGCTTGAAAGTCTGGACGATCTCCGCCGATATGAGTCCACGTTGACCCGGAAGCGCATCAGAAATAAGAGTATAAAAAATGATTAGTGTTGATGTTTTTTATGATGGCTGGGGAGAGCATTGGCGTTGGGGAACGTTAGCTACGACGACGGCGTTGACAGGGCGACCGGTAATCGTTTTCGAATATAGTCCAGAAGCACAAAAAAAAGGGCTGGAACTTGCAAGCTATACGCTACCGCTGGCTGGCCCGAAACTCCGAAGTAATTTCCCTCTTCATCAGTTAGGGCTTCCTGGGCCGGTTTACGACTCCCTGCCAGATGGGTGGGGGATGCTGCTCATGGACAGATTGTTTCGTAAACGCGGACTTAACATTGCAAGAATCGGCCCCCTTGAACGACTCACCTATATCGGCAGTAATGCTATGGGGGCTATGTCTTATAGGCCGGTATCACCAGATGTTACATCTGTTCAGGAAGATATCCCGGTTAGCCAGTTAGCTGCGGAGGTTCAGGAAGTACTGAAAGGTGAGGGAGGGGAGTTTCTCAACCGGCTCTTACTTATGGGGGGCTCACCACAGGGAGCGCGCCCAAAAGCTCTGCTGTATCGCAACTCTGTGACGGATGAGTTTACAACGATACCTTCACAGAAACTTGAGCCATGGCTGATTAAGTTTCCTGCCAGGCAGGAGCATCCCGAAGTTTGCGCTGTGGAAATGGTCTACTCTCAGTGCCTGCGAGAATGTGGGATTGAAACGCCAGAAACCAGGTATTTTGAATTACCAGGTGGACAAGCGGCTTTTGCAAGCCGGCGATTCGACAGAGAAAGAGAAATGAAAGTACCGATGCAAAGCCTCGCAGCCTTTACCGGTGCAAATTATCAGATCCCGGGCTCCATGGACTATGCAAACTTCATTAGAGCGACTCAGCTATGCACGAATGATATCAGGGAAAAAAAACGAGCATTCGAGCGTGTAGTGTTTAATGTCATCTTTAATAACCGGGATGATCATCCCAAAAACTTTGCCTATCTGATGTCTCAGGAGGGGAACTGGTCGCTTGCACCGGCCTTTGACATTACTTTCTGCGATGGTCCTGGCGGGTATCATCAGATGGATGTTATGGGGGAAGCGCTAGACATAGAACGCAAGCATCTGATTGCCCTTGGAACCCACGAGGCTGAGCTGGAGGTTACTCAGATAGCCGAGCTAATTGAGCGGATTTCATCTGTGGCCACCACATTTTCCGCGAAATGCCGTGATTTACTTCCCGAAAAAGTCACTGAAGATACAATCAGTTATATTCAAAATCGCATCAACGAAAATATTGTAGGTATGCAATCCAAATGAGTTATCACGGCCTCAAAAAAGAGGTCGTTTTCATGCAAACCACATCGAGAATTTCTTCTCCACACTTAACTGCAAGAGACCTTACAAATTAGCTGCTAACCGCAGCTCACCCAGGCTGCAAGTATTCTTTTAAACTACCTGTAACTGCATTCTTTTAAAAAGATTACCTGTTCATAGGTAGTTCCGGGAGTAAATGTAGTTACAACATCCTAAAGCACTATCTACGTTCACCACCTGAAGCCTCTCAGCAGTAACTGAAACTCAAAGCCCCTCTCAAACCACAATTTAGTCCTGCGCACAGCTGTAACACCTGAACCGGCACCCACCACTGAAAAGCCGCGCCGCCCGGGCCGTAGGCCCGGAACAACACCGCTTTTAATAATGGATGTTGTAACTATAAATCGGCGTCGCTGTGAGTTGTGCCGCTGCAGCATCAGATTACACGCTCGTAAGCGCCCTGAAGGGACGCTAACGCGGAGATACACCCCGACTGCGGCTGTGCCTTGTCGTGGCCACTCCGACCGCGCAAATCAAATTCGGTGACGCCTGACTGCGGGTTATAGCTTAGCAGGGCGAAGGGGTGGATAGGTGTTACCTATCAGGTACAGTAAACCGCAGATGTAACGGAGTACAGTGCTTCACCGGTAACCACGTCTGGCCAGGATGAACCCGCAGACTCAGGTATCCGTTCCGATGGCATCCCTATTCTCTGCGCCATCACGTAAAGGCGGCAGCAACAGATGCAATGAACACGCTATGGGCAACGGTAGCCAGAACGCGGCGAACTCCCGCAGCGGCATGGCACATGGCTTCGGTGATAATCGGCCTTTGATGTTTTAGCGCCTACAACCCAACAAATACCACATTGACACCAAAGCTACCATGATGGTAAGTTTTACTCCTCACGGTAAAAGGAGGTGTATATGTTATTTCAGATAGATGCTCCAAGGCCACTTTACAATGCACGTATGGTGCTTGGGTTATCAACGACTGAAGCAGGTCAATACGTTCATGTTACAAGAAAGACCTGGGAGCAATGGGAAAAGCTTGAGATGGAGAACATGCCGGTCCCAAAAGCAAAAGTCGAACTTTTCTTTGAAAAAATTTCAAAATTAGGAAAGCACAAAGACTACGGTAGGTTGGTAGTAATATTTCGCACTGAAAGTTCTGGTTGCCAGGTACCGTTGGATGTCGTTGCGGAAAGTAACTATTTAGGATTGGATGACGATAATGGCGAAAGTGCTGTTATCAAATCGATGGCATTAGACCGTCGAACCGGTCGCCCGTATGTCCATCGGACCAAGTTTTACTGGAGTGGGAATGAGCACGTTCGCAGTTTCTGCGAAACTGCAGAACCTCTGGCATAAGATAAAGTGTTGCGCAAGGGTCAGTTTGGATATAGAGAATTATTCTACAGCAAGCCTGATTTCCATATGACAACAGGGTATGCCGAAATGATGCTACAGAACAGGGTAGGGCGTAAAAAAACCCGACTGGTGAGATCGGGTTTTAATACATTTCCGGTTTTGAGTTGGTGACTCTGACCGGAGGAAGTCACTCTTCACCTAACATCCTGATGATATAACCTGAGTTGTATTTATGCAATACGATGTTCAAAGATGCAATTTGGTTTTTATAGGTGATAACCTTATAATCAGTAAGTTAGTCATGATTTGTGGCATTCCTGCCTTTAAAACCCAGCGTCAGCGGGTATGGACACATTAAAGTCCTGGTCAAGCAACAGGTGGTGCTGTCTTGATGCTCTGGCAGGAGGAAGTCACTCTTCACCTAACAGTGAGATACCCGTTGTGACAGGCAATGTAAGAGTAAGCCGCGGGGATTTCCTCCATTTTATGGGGAAACGGATGGGCGCTTTTATTGATAAAGCAATCATCGTTCTGAAGGCGCTAGTCGTCTTTCTGGAACTGATCCGAGCATTCTTCTGAGTGTGATGGAAACGTAAGTAAGGCCCGGGGGTTAACCGCTCTCGGGCCTTTAACATTTAAAAAATAGCTCTACGCCTGTTTCTACATACAACAGGCGTGGAATTGAGCCAGGCAGCCTCAGCTTGTCCTTAACCGGTACTGAGAAAGTGACTCCGTCGGCCGCTGCGGCTTCCACGGCTTTGCTGAGCCAATGCGTACGGTACGATCGGTAATATTCCAGATGCGGACCTTTTCCATTCTGCCTGTTATCTTGTTTTTTCGTTCCAGTGGTATCTTCAGCGTGGCCACCATCATCTCCAGCTGGCTGACATACCGCGGATCAGAAAGCGGTACGAGACGGTGAACCTGACTTCCGGAAGGCGCACGCCCCGCCGTTCTGGCGGCTTTTTCAGACCGTTGTTTGAGCGTGGTCAGCTTCTCGAACGGGTAGGACGGCTGCAGCAAAAAATCTGTCCGGCCCAGAGCCACTGCTTCGTTGACACGTGAGCCGGAATTCCACAGGGTGGCGGCCAGGGTCTTGCGGTACAGGTCGGGAATATAGTTGGGGAGCCCGCAGAATTCGGAAAAAATCGTACGCTAACAGTTCAAGCGTCCCGGCCACGCCTGACTGTAGCTTGTTGACTGGTCAATCTGTCTCGCGGGTAAAGCGATAGAACAAGTTCGGCTCGCTGACCACGTACAAATACCCTTCATCGTCGATGGTTACGCCTTCGGCTTGGGGTATACCTTTCAGCAAACCAGCAAACCCCCTCGCCAAGGAGCGGAAACTCACCACCTTGCCCTCGTCGGTCATTTCAATCAGCAGTTTCGACTCGTCGCTGAGCAGGATCAGATGGCCGCTCTGTTGATCGAATACAACCGAAGACAAGTCAGTGGCAAACACCTTGTCTTTTACTAGGTTGGACATGTCGCGGACGTGCAGGGAAACGCCTCCTTCCAGGCTGGCACGAAGGCCGCTCACTTCCAGTAATTGCCGGGGGTCACGCTCCTTGGTCACAAACAAACGATCACCTTTTAGGTCGTAGGCGAGCCCTTCAAGGCCTTTGTTGTCCTCCTTGCCAAGCGCCAAGGTTAGCGCTGAATACTGGTCTAGGCTCAATGGTCGATCAGGAGAAAGCTTACCGTATTCGTCGATGGGGATATCCACGATAACCAGGCTCTGCCGCCGCTCTTCGGCAATGACCAGTTGACCGTTGCCGGCATAGGACACCGCTTCCACGTCGTGGAAGCCATCCAGGCTGTAACGTCGCTCCACGTCACCGTCACGACTGAGGGCCAGCAGCTCGTTCGGGCCATTGGTAACCGCCCACAGCAGATTTAGGTCAGGATCGAAGGTCAGGCCCGAAAGGTTGTTGTCCACACCGGGAACCGCCTTAGCATCCAGCTCAACCCGATAGCCAGGCAGCCACACAGAGCGCTCCTGCCAATCGTCTGTGTGCCAGTGGGTCTTGATCCAAAAGTACAGACGATCATCAAGGTGATGAGTACGTACTTGGAATACGGTGAGCAACACAAGGCATACAAGCGCCCACATCCAAACACTTACTTTCCGTGTTCGGCCCAGCCAGTTTTTAGCCATCAAATACATTAGAAGCCTCGTTAAATCAGACTGACGCCACGAGCCGTGATGGTTTCAACCCGACTCGGCGCGGCTGGCACAGGTGATACACAACGGCGTGGCCGGATCGAACTCCAGACGGCCCGAGGCGATCAACTCGCCGCATTGGTTACACCAGCCATAGTCGCCCTCGTGCCAGCGCTTGAGGGCCAGTTGGAGACGGACACGTTCATGCCGTGCACGACTGCGGATCGCATCGTTCATCGCTTGTTGCTGGAGTGCGTCCATTCTCGATAGACGCCCCACCTTGCTTTGATCCAGCTCTACCGATTGCGAGCGAGACTCAGCGTCTCCCAGCAATCGATCCAGCTCGGCAGCCCGCTGTTCCAGTAGGGTCTTGAAATGGGCAAGATCGAGGGCGTCGTCCAGGCTCATTAGCGCAGCAGTAACAGCGGACTGGTGGTGGTACGGAGCATGCTGGTAGTGGTGCTGCCGACCAGGAACTGCCGGATACGTGAGTGTCCATAAGCCCCCATCACTAGCAGATCGATGCCATGCTCTTTCTGATAGGCGTGCAGGGTACGTTCTATTTCACCGCTCCGAGTCTCAGCGCGAACGGTAAATCCGGCGTTGATCAGCACTTTCTGCGCCCAGTCCAGCTGCGCGGACGCTTCGTCGTTCACGGGCCCAACCATGACCAGATGGATCGGCAGCCCCTTCAGCAGCGGGCTGGCTGCCAGCATCTCCACACCCTTGCGGGTTGTAGCGCCGCCATCGAATGCCAGCATCGCGCTCTTGGGCTTTTGGAAGTTGGCCGGGGTGACCAGGATTGGCCGGTGCATGATACGAATAACGCTTTCCAGCTGGCTTCCGACATGCTGACTCAGACCGCCACTAGACTCGCCCTGGCGACCGATAACCAGCAAGCGCGTTTCACTTTGCAGCTCTTGCAAGCTCTCCAGTAAATCGCCATGTCGCTGCTTGGACTCCGGTGCGCGCACACCATCATTCACGGCCCGTTCTTTCGCGGCTGCAAGCATGATTCGCCCTTGTTCAAGGGCCAACTTGCCGCGCTGTTCATCCAGGGAAGCAAGCTCATCAAGCAGGTGCTCGCGGCTGCCAAGGCCAATGTTGCCACTCAAATCTGCTGCAACCGGATACTGGCGCTGATCCAGCACATGCAGGAAGGTCAGCGGCGCTTCCAGGCTCAGACTGGCCCAGGCCGCGTAGTCGCAAACAGCTGGAGCCGAGGTGGAACCGTCGATACAGGCAATTACGTGGGTCATTGTTGTTCTCCTTCTCAGTGGCCCATGAGTTGATCAATGGCGTCAGGTTTATCGTGAACACCAAAGCGATCCACGATAGTGGCGCTGGCCGGCACTGTTGCAAAGTTAGCGATGAGGCAGCCTTTTGTCTTATTCAAAGGCCTTACATTTCAAAAACTCTGCTTACCAGGCGCATTTCGCCCAGGGGATCACCATAATAAAATGCTGAGGCCTGGCCTTTGCGTAGTGCACGCATCACCTCAATACCTTTGATGGTGGCGTAAGCCGTCTTCATGGATTTAAATCCCAGCGTGGCGCCGATTATCCGTTTCAGTTTGCCATGATCGCATTCAATCACGTTGTTCCGGTACTTAATCTGTCGGTGTTCAACGTCAGACGGGCACCGGCCTTCGCGTTTGAGCAGAGCAAGCGCGCGACCATAGGCGGGCGCTTTATCCGTGTTGATGAATCGCGGGATCTGCCACTTCTTCACGTTGTTGAGGATTTTACCCAGAAACCGGTATGCAGCTTTGCTGTTACGACGGGAGGAGAGATAAAAATCGACAGTGCGGCCCCGGCTGTCGACGGCCCGGTACAGATACGCCCAGCGGCCATTGACCTTCACGTAGGTTTCATCCATGTGCCACGGGCAAAGATCGGAAGGGTTACGCCAGTACCAGCGCAGCCGTTTTTCCATTTCAGGCGCATAACGCTGAACCCAGCGGTAAATCGTGGAGTGATCGACATTCACTCCGCGTTCAGCCAGCATCTCCTGCAGCTCACGGTAACTGATGCCGTATTTGCAGTACCAGCGTACGGCCCACAGAATGATGTCACGCTGAAAATGCCGGCCTTTGAATGGGTTCATGTGCAGCTCCATCAGCAAAAGGGGATGATAAGTTTATCACCACCGACTATTTGCAACAGTGCCCCGTAGAACAAGCAGGCATCACGAAGCCCGCCACACCGCACACCCTCCGCCACTCGTTCGCGACGGCCTTGCTCCGCAGCGGTTACGACATTCGAACCGTGCAGGATCTGCTCGGCCATTCCGACGTCTCTACGACGATGATTTACACGCATGTGCTGAAAGTTGGCGGTGCCGGAGTGCGCTCACCGCTTGATGCGCTGCCGCCCCTCACTAGTGAGAGGTAGGGCAGCGCAAGTCAATCCTGGCGGATTCACTACCCCTGCGCGAAGGCCATCGGTGCCGCATCGAACGGCCGGTTGCGGAAAGTCCTCCCTGCGTCCGCTGATGGCCGGCAGCAGCCCGTCGTTGCCTGATGGATCCAACCCCTCCGCTGCTATAGTGCAGTCGGCTTCTGACGTTCAGTGCAGCCGTCTTCTGAAAACGACAAACTGGATGTCAGGCAAGGCGCATCACGCCGTCAGAATAGAGTCCGCTTTCACATTCTTTGACACATGCTTGCCAAGGTCATAGATTTCAGCCTGACAAATTCAAGGCTTCGGGCGCAATGGAACCAAAAACCAACGCAAGCCCTGCCGCCCATCCAGCCCATGGAGGCATCTTGCAGGGACAACGCATCGGTTACGTCCGGGTCAGCAGCTTCGACCAGAACCCGGAACGCCAACTTGAACAGGTCGAGGTCGGCAAGCTGTTCACCGACAAAGCCTCGGGCAAGGACACCCAGCGTCCCCAGCTGGAGGCCATGCTCGGTTTCGTTCGCGAAGGCGACACCGTGGTGGTGCACAGCATGGATCGCCTGGCACGAAACCTCGATGATTTGCGCCGCCTGGTGCAGAAGCTGACCCAGCGCGGTGTGCGCATCGAGTTCTTGAAGGAAGGCCTGGTGTTCACCGGCGAGGACTCGCCGATGGCCAACCTGATGCTGTCGGTCATGGGGGCCTTTGCCGAGTTTGAGCGCGCCCTGATTCGCGAGCGGCAGCGCGAGGGCATCGCCCTGGCCAAGCAGCGCGGTGCCTACCGGGGCCGCAAGAAAGCCCTCTCCGACGAGCAAGCCATCACGCTGCGGCAGCGGGCCGCTGCGGGCGAGCCGAAGGCGCAGCTCGCCCGCGAGTTCGGCATCAGCCGAGAAACCCTCTATCAGTACCTTCGCAAGGACGACTGAACCATGCCGCGTCGCTCGATTCTCTCGGCTACGGAGCGCGACACCTTGCTTGCGTTGCCGGAAAGCCAGGATGACCTGATCCGCTACTACACCTTCAACGACTCCGACCTGTCGCTGATCCGCCAGCGGCGCGGCGACGCCAACCGCCTGGGCTTCGCGGTGCAGCTCAGCCTGCTGCGCTACCCCGGCTATGCGTTGGGCACCGACAGCGAGCCGCCCGAGCCGGTCATCCAGTGGGTGGCCAAGCAAGTTCAGGCCGACCCGGCGAGTTGGTTGAAGTACGGCGAACGCGACGTGACTCGCCGCGAGCACGCCCAGGAACTGCGCACCTACCTACAACTGGCCCCGTTCGGCCTGTCCGACTTCCGCGCCCTGGTGCGCGAGCTGACCGAGTTGGCCCAGCAGACCGACAAGGGCTTACTGCTGGCCGGTCAGGCCCTGGAGAGCCTGCGACAGAAGCGGCGCATTCTGCCGGCGTTGAGCGTAATTGATCGAGCTTGTTCGGAGGCCATTGCGCGGGCCAATCGCCGAGTCTACCGCGCCCTGGTCGAACCACTCACGGACTCGCATCGGGCCAAGCTGGACGAGCTGTTGAAGCTCAAGGCCGGCAGCAGCATCACCTGGTTGACCTGGCTGCGACAGGCACCGCTGAAACCGAACTCCCGCCACATGCTCGAACACATCGAGCGGCTGAAGACATTTCAGCTGGTGGACTTGCCCGAAGGCCTGGGCCGACACATCCACCAGAACCGCCTGCTCAAGCTGGCCCGCGAGGGTGGGCAGATGACGCCCAAAGACCTCGGCAAGTTCGAGCCGCAGCGACGCTACGCGACCCTGGCCGCCGTGGTGCTGGAGAGCACCGCGACGGTGATTGATGAGTTGGTCGATCTGCACGACCGTATCCTGGTCAAGCTGTTCAGCAGCGCGAAGCACAAGCATCAGCAGCAGTTCCAGAAGCAGGGCAAGGCGATCAACGACAAGGTGCGCCTGTACTCGAAGATCGGCCAGGCTCTGCTGGAAGCCAAGGAAAGCGGTAGCGATCCCTATGCCGCCATTGAGGCGGTGATTCCCTGGGACGAGTTCACCGAGAGCGTCAGCGAGGCCGAGCTGCTGGCCCGGCCGGAAGGCTTCGACCATCTGCACCTGGTCGGCGAGAACTTCGCCACTCTGCGCCGTTACACGCCGGCCTTGCTGGAGGTGCTGGAACTGCGCGCTGCCCCGGCTGCGCAAGGCGTGCTGGCAGCCGTGCAGACCCTGAGCGAGATGAACGCCTACAACCTGCGCAAGGTGCCGGCCGATGCGCCCACCGCCTTCATCAAGCCGCGCTGGAAGCCGCTAGTGATAACCCCGGAAGGCCTCGACCGGCGCTTCTACGAAATCTGCGCCCTGTCCGAGCTGAAGAACGCGCTGCGCTCCGGTGACATCTGGGTCAAGGGCTCGCGGCAGTTCCGCGACTTCGACGACTACCTGCTGCCGGCAGAGAGGTTCGCCGCGCTCAAGCATGCGCAGGCTCTGCCCCTGGCGATCAACCCGAACAGCAACCAGTACCTGGAAGAGCGCTTGCAGCTGCTGGACGAGCAGCTGGCCACCGTCACCCGCCTGGCCAAGGACAACGAGCTGCCCGATGCCATCCTCACCGAGTCCGGGCTGAAGATCACCCCGCTGGATTCCGCGGTGCCCAATACCGCGCAGGCGCTGATCGACCAGACCAGCCATTTGCTGCCGCGCATCAAGATCACCGAACTGCTGATGGACGTGGACGACTGGACGGGCTTCAGCCGCCACTTCACACACCTGAAGGACGGTGCCGAGGCCAAAGACCGGACATTGCTGCTGTCAGCGATCCTGGGCGATGCAATCAACCTCGGGCTGACCAAGATGGCCGAGTCGAGCCCCGGCCTGACCTACGCCAAGCTGTCCTGGCTGCAAGCCTGGCACATCCGAGACGAAACCTACTCGGCGGCCCTGGCCGAGCTGGTCAACCACCAGTACCGTCATACCTTCGCCGCTCACTGGGGCGACGGCACGACCTCTTCTTCCGATGGCCAGCGCTTCCGGGCGGGTGGTCGAGGCGAAAGCACCGGCCACGTCAACCCGAAGTACGGCAGCGAGCCGGGGCGGCTGTTCTACACCCACATCTCCGACCAGTACGCACCGTTCAGCACCCGCGTGGTGAATGTCGGCGTGCGCGACTCTACCTATGTGCTCGACGGTCTGCTGTACCACGAGTCCGACTTGCGGATCGAGGAGCACTACACTGACACGGCTGGCTTCACCGATCATGTCTTCGCCCTGATGCACCTGCTGGGCTTCCGCTTCGCACCGCGCATCCGCGACCTCGGAGAAACCAAGCTGTATGTTCCGAATAGCGTCCAGGACTACCCGACATTGCGCCCAATGGTTGGCGGCACCCTGAACATCAAGCACGTCCGCGCCCATTGGGACGACATCCTGCGCCTGGCCAGCTCGATCAAGCAGGGCACGGTCACCGCCTCGCTGATGCTGCGCAAGCTCGGCAGCTATCCGCGCCAGAACGGCCTGGCCGTGGCCCTGCGCGAGCTGGGCCGGATCGAGCGCACGCTTTTCATCCTCGATTGGTTGCAAAGCGTCGAGCTGCGCCGGCGCGTGCATGCTGGACTGAACAAGGGCGAAGCCCGCAACTCCCTGGCCAGGGCGGTGTTCTTCAACCGCCTCGGCGAGATCAGGGATCGGAGCTTCGAGCAGCAGCGCTACCGGGCCAGTGGCCTCAACCTGGTGACGGCCGCCATCGTGTTGTGGAACACGGTGTACTTGGAGCGCGCCACCCAGGCGATGGGCGATGCGGGGAAGTCGGTGGATGGTGAGCTGCTGCAATACCTGTCGCCGCTGGGGTGGGAGCACATCAATCTGACCGGCGATTATGTCTGGCGGCAGAGCCGCAGGCTGGAGGACGGGAAGTTTCGGCCGCTAAGGCTGCCCGGAAAACCTTAGCGTACGATTTTTTCCGTTTTCTCTATTCGCCCCTAGTTGATCAGGGCACTCACCTCCGGCGCCAGCAGGTATTTTGGCAGATCATCATGCGCGAGGGCCAGCTGGCGAAGTGCCAGCGCAGCCGGGTAGTTAGTCGATGGCCATCGGCAACTGAGCAGAGGAAAAGGCTCCGATCTGGGCTGGCAGTGCTGGCATCAAGTTATGTCACTATTGTCAGGCAAATACTTTGCGAGCAGATACTCCATTTTGGTGCCGATGGCACTCAGCTCATACCGGGTCTGCGAGCACAGACCGATATCCTGTTCTGCTGCGGTGGTGATAAGCGTTCCCTTATCAAACTCAAATGAATTTTTCATTCCTGATGTTACTTTGTTGCCGGAGAAATAACGTTGCAGTAGCGTAATGCAGTAATTGTAGGTATCAAGATCGTATTCCCAGTCTCCCAGTTCTCCGGCCACGTTCAGTTCTTTGCGGAACTGGTCATACTTACGCTCCAGAATACCCAGACCGAGGTTTATGGCTGCATAACCATTATTTTACCGGGTGTAGAAATCGCGTTGCGGATTTTTTCAAAGGCATAACTGAAATCATTTCTGTTGTTAAATGCAGTAAACATGTAATTTCCTCAACTGAAAAATTAGCAAGACAATTTTACCAAGCATACATCATTACCTAGTCACGTACCTGACAGTCATTTCGCGGTATTTTAACCGGGCATCATTATTTTATGCTTATAATAAGCAGACATATAGACACGCTGGTAAATTACCGGGAGCCTCTTTTGTGGTGATCCGACTTTCCGCTATATCACTATTTCCGGAAGTGTAACACGGTCAGAGAATAAGCAAATCGGCGTTTTTAGGTGCTGAGCGGACGGTCGCGGGGGAGGGGGCGAAACACAACATATAGAAAAAATGGCAGCTGACGAAGTGGCACATGTTGTGTTTTTGCGCCGCAGCGCGCCGGTGGGGCTGAAGAAGATCCGGAACTGGTATTTTTCGGATCTCCGCGGAAAAAGTGAGAAGCCCGTATAGGCTGAACATATCCATATGCCCGGCATCTGCATAGGCAATGCATACGCATATCCTGACCATCTGCATATATAGCCCCTATACATATGCATGACATCTGCCTATACTCAACATATGCACACACCCGGTGCAATGCACCCCATTCCGGATATGCACCACAGATCCACTTTTACCCGGGAGAGAATCATGAGAACCGTATCCATTTTTAAAAACGGCAACAACCGCGCCATCCGCCTGCCCCGCGATATGGATTTTGAGGGGGTGAGCGAGCTGGAAATCATCCGGGAAGGGGACAGCATCATCCTGCGTCCCGTCCGGCCGACCTGGGGTTCGTTCGCGCAGCTCGAAAAAGCCGACCCGGACTTTATGGCAGAGCGCGAGGATGTTGTCAGCGACGAAGGACGGGTTAACCTGTGAACAGGATCTATATGCTCGACACCAACATTTGCTCGTTCATCATGCGCGAGCAGCCGGAAGCCGTGCTGAAACGCCTGGAGCAGGCGGTGCTGCGCGGTCACCGCATCGTGGTCTCGGCCATCACCTACTCCGAGATGCGCTTCGGCGCCACCGGACCGAAGGCCTCCCCCCGACACGTGCAGCTGGTTGACGCCTTCTGCACCCGCCTCGATGCCATCCTGCCCTGGGACCGCGCCGCGGTGGATGCGACCACGGAGATTAAGGTCGCGCTGCGCATGGCCGGGACGTCGATCGGCCCGAACGACACGGCGATTGCCGGGCACGCCATCGCCGCCGGCGCCGTGCTGGTGACGAATAATGTGCGGGAGTTTGAGCGGGTGCCGGGCCTGGAGCTGGAAGACTGGGTGAAGTAAGCCGCTCTCTTCAGGATAATTTCCTGAACCACCCGGCAGGTTATTTCAGCGTGCCGGGTATTCTGTCTCTGAGGGTGTAGAGTCTGTCAAACTCAGCATAAGGTTCCCCCGTTTCAGCCGCATGCCTGAGCTTGGCTTCAAGCAGGTCGGGCAGAGCGATACCGTGACTGAGGGAATGGTACAGATCATAACCACTGATACAGATCACCCGTTTTCCTTTCCCGAAGGCTGTCAGACCTTCATCAGTAAACCCCATCCAGCTGATGAACACGCCCCTGGCCCATTTTGCCTTGGTACTGAGTTTTCCTTCAAATACGTGCAAATCTGCCGCCGGCGTTCTGTTCTGATGCCACTTCGCTTCCATCAGGTAAAAGTCATCATTCAGCCGGAAGCTGCCGTCTATCTGCTCGCCCGTGTTCCGGAATGACGAGCGGGGAGCAAGCTTAAAGGTACTGAAAAGTTCTGCAAGCCATGCTTCAAAGCGGAAACCCCGCGGGTGTGGCGGCAGGGATTTCATCGCGTTCATTTCGGCTACCAGTGATGGCCAGTCAACATCGTGCCATACCTGGGCAGGCCTGTCGCCTCTTGCTGTATCAGCGTCTGCATTTTCCAGCCGTGAAATCAGTGCGAGCCAGTCATTGCGGCTTTTTTCGGCCTGCTCAGGCATGCTCTCCATTTTGTACCGCCAGAGTGCATCAAGAACCCGCAGGGCTGTCTCGCGATCCACCTGTTTCAGCAGGCATCTGACCCGTTTGGCTTTTGAGGTTCCGTCTTCCTGATAACGTTCATCATCAATATCAATGTTCAGCTCTTCATCAAAAAAAGCCGACAGCGTGCGGTTGGAAAAATCGAGTATCCAGCCCGGATCGCTTTCAAAAACGAGATTAAACAGTCTCAGATCCTGCATTTTCAGTTTCACGTCAGCCTCCTTTTTTACAGAGTATAACGGCCTGTAAGAGCAGGTGGTACAGCATAAAGGTTCTGATACCAGCCTTATATTTTCCTCAGTCAGCAAAGAAAGGGGAGTTGATGTCGCGGCTTTATCTGAAAGGGCTTTTCAGGACTGTAAATCGCTGAGGTTATTTTCGACGGGATCCCACCCGGACTGGTACTATCTTTTGCCTTCAAATGTTGATGTCACTCCCGCCACAATCCCGCCCAGTAAAAGCACCATGGCGCTGGCCAGAAAAGCCCCCTCGTAACCTGCTGTGTCATAAAGTATGCCTCCGACAGTCGACCCGAGACCAATTGACGCCTGCACAATGGCCACCATCAGTCCTCCGCCAGCCTCGGCGTTATGAGGAATTCTGGCAAGCCATGTCCACCATCCCACCGGAGCCGCTGTCGCGATGAGTCCCCAGAACGCAAGTAAACCAACGACCAGAACGGTCCTGTCACCGAAAAGGATCAGCATCACCGCAATGGCAGCCATCATCAAGGGTATTGTTGTCAGTATCCTGTACAGTCCTGTCGTCAGGAACCGGCCTATCAGACTGGTCCCCAGCAGGCCAGTCAACCCCATCATCAGCAGGATCAGTGAAAGGGAGCTATCATGAACCTCTGTAATGGCTTCAAGAAAAGGGCGAATATAAGTGAAAAGGGCAAACTGCCCCATGAAGAACGCGCCGCAGCCGGCCATTCCCCAGGCTACCCGTTTGTTTTTCAGGACATCAAAAACATTCCCGGACTGATGGCTTTCTGACGAAGCTTTCATTACTGGCAATGAAAACCATTGCCAGAGGAACGCACCGACGGCAATCGGAACCAGACAAAAAAATGCGCCCCGCCATCCAATAGTGGATCCAAGCCATGCTCCCACCGGCGCGGCAACCACAGTAGCCAGTGCACTACCGCTGTTAAAAATAGCCATTGCCCGCGGGATCTGAGATGCTTTTACCAGTCGCATTGCTGTTGCGACTGACAGAGACCAGAACCCCCCTACGGCAATGCCAATTAGCGCTCTCCCCAGCATGTAGACAACATAGCTGGAGGCCGTACCGATAACGAGGCCCGAAATACCCATCAGGACAGTTAGACCCAGCAGGATAGATTTTCGATCCCGCCGTCCTGCGAATGCAGGCATGCTTAAACTGGTGAGTACAGCCAGCACACCAGATACTGCAATTCCCTGTCCAATCATACCTTCAGTGACGGACAGGGCACTGGCCATAGGCGTAAGCAGGCTCACTGGCATAAATTCTGATGCAACAAGTACAAAGGCGCAGAGCGTGATGGCGAACACGCCACTCCAGTTCGCCCGGGCGACAGAATCTGAATGATGCCTGGCAACTGACAGGCTTTTGTCCGTATTGTCTCTGTTTGTCATTTTTTCTTACGCAGGTGAAGGTCCGGTCATCAGATGTGACGGGACTGGTTTAAATTTCCAGGGAGGTGCAATGTGGTGTATTAACGGTCAGTCTGTTCCGTAGCGGCCCAGGGATAAGCCCTGCCTTAAGGGACAATCTCCGGACCAATACTGTTGCTGATTATTCCCGTGATCAGGCCCTGTTGTGGGCTGAGTCAGCCTTGTACGGCATGGGTTACCGCAGACAGAACTCAAGAGAGTTAATGATAAGGCAGTTTTTATAATTAAATTAGTATCTGAATAGTGGATGCTGTTATGTGAAATTTGCATAAATAAACACAGTGCTCTGACCGGAGCATCCTAAGCTGAGCAGGCGTCAGCTGATATCCGGACTGTGTGAATGAACCTTTCTGTAAATGCGGGTCACTCCACGCACAGGTCATACCGCCCCAGGGAAAGTAAGATTACCGGGCGGTGGTTTTCAGGAAGAGCCGGCTCAACTGGCCGGCAATAATTTACTTTGCGCTGTACTCCTGATCAGATACGGGTTCAAGCCAGTCTGCACCTTTCCCGTCCTGCAGATATGTAACCGCGATGTGGCTCATTCCGGTAGTATCAGTGGCGCCATGCCAGTGTTTTACTCCTGCCGGGATCCAGACGACATCACCGGGGTTAATAATCCTTTTTGCCTGACCTTCTTTCTGAATCCAGCCTTTACCCGACCTGACAATAAGCATCTGACCTGCCGGATGAATATGCCATGCTGTTCTGGCTCCCGGCGCGAATGTCACCAGACCCGATGACGCAGGAGTTTTTAACGACGAAGGCGTCAGTAGATCGATAATCACATGCCCTGTGAAATAATCAGGAGAACCCTGCTCTGAAGACACAGTGCCAGCCGGAGTTACTGTAATATCCTGACCATCATCGGCATTAACGCTGTCTGATATAACTACTGATGCAAACAGAGCGACCATTAATATATTTCTCATGTCTGACACTCCAGGTATGAAAAGGGGTTGTGAAGAATCTTTTCTCAGCTGTTCCGGTTATTGAGAACGTCCTGAACAACCGGAACTGCGGAAAACGCGTTGGGCCAGCCTGCATAAAACGCAACCTGAGCAATCAATTCAGCAACCTGTGCACGGGTCAGGCCGTTATCCATTGCTTTATTGAGATGGAATCCGATCTGGTTCACCTGACCATTCGCGATAAGGCCAGATACTGTCACCAGGCTTCTGTCACGGGGTGTGAGATCAGGGCGTAGCCAGAGGCCTCTGAACAGGATGTCAGTGGTGTATTGCACCAGTGCAGGCGAAACGGAGCCTGCAATCTTCTCCGCAGTTTCAGCCCGCTTTGTCTCTGCGGCTACATCCAGGGGTAACAGTACAGGCTCAGTTGAGGGGAGTTGCTCGACACCAATGCCCCGGGCAGCAAAGACATCTGCCGTTGCAGTGGCAGCACCTGTGGCATTGGCAAGTCCGGAGTAGAATGCGAGATGCGTAATGATTTCAGATATTTCACGGGATTTAACACCGTTATCAAGGGCCCTGTTCAGCTCACCCGAAAGCTCCGATATCTGGTTCCGGGCTATCAGTACGGCTACAGTAATGACACTTCGATCACGTGGTGAAAGCTGTGGTCGTTTCCACAGATCACCCTCAACAGCGTTCTGAATATAACTTTGCAATGCCGGGGAAACGACGGCAACAGAAGGGGGGGTATCTGAAGACATGCGGTGCTCTCCTTGAGTAACTTGCGCGAAACCTGGCGCTGACAGGATGATTCCCAGAAAAACAGCTGGTATTGATTTCATAACGATCCTCGTTCAAGAATGTATGTGGGAAAATATTCTGAGATTGTGAATCAGCTCGTTGTCCTTTGAAAAAAACAGTCGACTCCGACACACCTCAGTAATAAGCAGCTGACTTCCATCCCCCAAAATGATAGCTTTATTAATTACAGCCATTAACAAAAGTATCATTTTAAAACTCGCTCACTTACCCAACAATTATGTCCCGATTTCAGATGTAGTTACTGCCTTTCTGTTTTAACAAGAAGTAACTGATTTTCAGAAATGACAAATCCAATTACGGGAGCGGGCGGTTTTTTATTTTATCATTTCACTATAGCCTGTTGATTACTGATTAACTATAAACGTGAACCTATTGAACCAATGAATAATACTCATGAATGAATGTATATGCCTTCCGGGCAAGACGATATAGTGTGTGTTCGAAAACAGAAAGAAAGGAGTTCCCCGAGATTCGTGACGGATAAATCGTTGAACAATACTCAACTGAAACTGTGCACCCTCTGCCTGGTTTAGTTAAATTATCCGTGCTATGTCAGGAACTGCTGCTTCATGACCTGATCTGCGCATAATCATATTTTCATTCTTTAAATTCGTAATGTATCAATTACCGCTCTCAGTGCAGGTGACACATTGCGGTGCGGGTAATAGAGAAATGAACCGTCAAGACGCCGGCTGAAACGCTGGAGTACCCGGATAAGTGTGCCTTGTGCTAAATCCTCGGTTATCAGCTCTTCCGGGACATAGGCCAGGCCAAGACCCAGCCTGGCCGCTCTGGCTTCCATGTAGCTGTCGGCGAAAACCCACTGTCCCTGAGGTGGATGGGTGATTTTTTTCCCATCCAGATCGAGTTCCCAGGCGTACAGGTTGCCGTCGCCAAACTGATAAGCGATGCAGGGATGTACGGCTAAATCGGCGGGAGTTCGGGGAAAGCCGTAGCGACGAAAGTGTTCCGGCGTACCGACAATGGCCATCTCCATATCAGGGGAAATACGTACTGCAATCATACCATTTCGCACTTCCGCGCCCAGACGAACGCCTGCATCAAATCGCTCTGCAATAATATCGACAAACCGGCTTTCGCTGATGAGCTCGAGTCTGATATCGGGATAGCTTTGTTTAAATGCTGCCAGCTTCGGTAGCAGGACTTTATCAATGGCGTGCTGGCTGGCATTGATGCGTACCGTACCGGAGGGTGTCTGGCGATAATGCGCCAGTCTGGTTAGCCCCAGGTCCAGGGCGTCAAAACCGGATGCAACATTGTGATAAAGTTGTTCGCCGGCCTGAGTGAGTGATAACCGACGGGTGGTTCGAACCAGAAGCTGAACGCCAAGGCGCTCTTCAAGTTCGCGGACAGCGCGGCTGATCCCCGACTGAGCCAGGCCAAGCCGTTGCGCGGCAGCAGTAAAACTACCTTCCCTCACGACCTGCATGAACAGGTAAAGGTCATTATAGTTTTCCCGTTTCGCCATTCTTCCTCACTGCCAGTTCGCTATTCAGAACAATAAGCTATTAATCTTAGCACTTTTTACCCACTAATAAGCTCTTTTACTGCTAGCTAGAATAGGAAAATGTCAACCAGGCACAGCAGCATTGTCCATTCAAGTCCTGCTTCTGTCGCGTTTATTTCAGGGGGTTTTTGATGACGCTTTTCTCCAGAAGACTGAAATCCGGGATACCCGTCATGCTGCTATGCGCTTTATTAAGTGGAGTTACAACGATGAGTTATGCTGATACAACTAACCCGAATGCGCCTGTTTCATTGACTGAAAAATGGGATAAAACTTTCTCCGAAAGCGCGAAAGTGGATCACCGTAAGGTGACCTTTCAGAACCGCTACGGGATCACCTTAGTTGGAGATCTCTACCTGCCGAAAGACCGCGGTAACCGTAAACTGGCTGCTATTGCCGTCAGCGGCCCCTTCGGTGCGGTGAAAGAGCAGTCCAGCGGCCTGTATGCACAGACGCTGGCCGAACTGGGGTTTGTCACACTGGCGTTTGACCCTTCCTATACGGGCGAAAGCGGTGGCTATCCCCGTAATGTTGCCTCACCGGATATCAATACCGAGGATTTCAGCGCGGCCGTGGACTTTCTGGGCCTGCAACACGAGGTGGATCGTAACCGTATCGGCCTGCTCGGCATTTGCGGATGGGGGGGGATGGCGTTAAATGATGCAGCGATGGATACTCGCGTCAGAGCTGTGGCGACCAGCGTAATGTATGACATGAGTCGGGCGATGGGGCATGGGGTGGGCGATGGTAAAGACCGCTACACCACTGCCGATCGCCGTGCGGTACTGCAGTTTCTGAACGCTCAGCGCTGGAAGGATGCGGCAAACGGTACTTCCACGCCGGGCGGGCATGACATTTATGTTGATGAGAAGGGTAACGCCACCGCTGCCGCGCGTATTCTGCCGGAAACCTTACCCGCCAACCCCCATCCGGTACTGAAAGAATTCTTCGATTACTACCGTGTGCCGCGTGGTTTCCATGCGCGTTCGGTCAATTCCACCGGGGCATGGAATGCAACCATGCCATTGTCGTTTATGAATATGCCATTGCTGAGTTACGCCAGCGAAGTCACCATTCCGGCGCTTATCGTGACTGGTGAAAAAGCCCACTCACGCTATTTTGCTGAAGATGCTTTCAAGGCAATCGGCAGCAAAGAGAAAAAACTGGTGATTGTCCCTGGGGCAAACCATGTCGATCTCTACGATAACGCTGCGGGTAAAATCCCGTTTGCTGAAATTGAACATTTCTTCACGGCAAACTTAAGATAACCAGATGGGATACCAGGCCACCCGCCTTAAAAACGGGTGGCTTAAACCTGACTGTTATGACTTAGTGTATGCCACTTTTCCGCTTATTTTCATTCCCGCCGTGTCGTTATACCTGGAATGGCGATCCCCCATTCCAGCTTTGGCATGAGCCTGATGATGAGGAAGCCTGGTCCGGGCTGATAATCAAAAAAATACCTCACCCGGAACCTGACAGGACTCGCATATGATCTTCGTTGCAAAGTTAACTGTGGCATGAAATTCATGAGAAGGAATACACTACAGACCGGATGGTGTCAGAGCTTAGCCGCGGTGACGGAGGGCCTCAGTAAGCGCTCTGAAGGCTGGGGAGGCATGATGCCTGTGAGGATAATAGAGATAAAACCCCTCCCACCAGGGAGAGCAATTTTCAAGAACCCGGAGGAGATCGCCCTTTTTTATATATGCCAGGGCAATTTCTTCAGGTACGTAGGCGAGTCCGTACCCGGCCAGTGCTGCGTCGAGAACATAAAAAATATTATTAAAGGTCAGCTGCCCGTCAACGCGTACCTTGACTTCTTTACCTTCCACCTCAAATTCCCACGCATACAGCGCACCGGATGACGGAAACCGGTAGTTTATACAGGTATGAGTGATGAGTTCATTAGGAGAACGGGGGACAGGATGGTTGCTGAAATAGGCGGGAGAACCCACCACTGCAAAACGAAAATCAGGGCTGATGCGTGCAGAAATCATATCTTTTGCCAGCTGCTCGCCCATACGTACTCCGGCGTCATAGCGTTCAGTCACAATATCGGAGAGACCGTTGTCGAGCATCAGCTCAATTTTGATATCAGGATAAGCCAGCAGGAAATCATTCAGTTTTGGCCAGATCACGTTGCTGATGGCGTAATCCGGTGCATTCAGACGAATGGTGCCTGAGGGCGATTCTTTCAGCGCGTTAAGCGCCTCAAGCTGCATTTCAATGCCATCAAAATGTGGACCTATGCCCTGTATCAGTTTTTCACCGGCATCTGTCGGTGAAACGGCGCGGGTGGTTCTGGTCAGCAAACGTACACCCAGTCTTTTCTCCAGGTTCCTTATGGTGTGACTCAGAGCTGACTGAGAGATCCCTATCTTCGCAGCCGCCCGGGTAAAGCTTCGCTCTCTTGCAACAGCAAGGAAAGCGACAAGGTCGTTAATATTATTGCGGATCATCAAAGAAATCTCAGGACGTTGTTTTTTTACAAAAAAGAAAAAGCTTACTGGTCACTTTTTCCTAGTATCTCAGCCCTGTTAACTCAGACTGCCACAATGGAGCCCAGTACAGGTACCTTACCGTTCAATTAATGAATTTTATACATTATAGCATCCACTATTCAGATACTAATTTAATCACAAAAACCAATCTATCATTACATTCTTAGAGATGTGACTGATATGAGATCGAATATGAAACGAAATGGTAAACTCAAAAAATCAGTATCGGCACTGATTACCACCGCCTGCCTGATGATGGCTCTGCCAGCCATGGCGCAGGATACACTGGAGGTATCCACCTCTTCAGGTCCGGTCACAGGAACGGTAATTAATGGTATCAGTTCCTGGCTTGGCCTGCCTTACGCCGCCCCACCTGTCGGTAAATTACGCTGGCAACCCCCGCAGCCAGTCGCTCCCTGGACAACGGCCTTAAAGGCAAATGCACTGGCAGCAAGCTGTGCGCAGAACGCTGATCTTGGTGAGTTCGCCAGGGCCGGGGGAAATGAAGATTGCCTGTACCTGAACGTCTATCGCCCAGCTGAAATGCACAATAGTGATCAAAAGCTGCCAGTTTTCGTCTGGATCCACGGAGGAGGGCTTCAGGTAGGGCAGGGGGGGGATTACGACCCATCCAGACTCGTCAGGGAAGGTAATTCTGTTGTTGTCACCTTAAATTACCGACTGGGAATGTTTGGTTTTCTGTCCACTCCAGGGCTGGATTCAGAAGGGCATGAAGCAGGCAATTACGGACTTATGGATCAGCAGGCGGCACTGCGCTGGGTGCAGAAGAATATATCTGCCTTTGGCGGGGATCCATCTAATGTCACCATTTCCGGAGAATCCTCCGGCGGTAACAGCGTTATGGCACATATTGCCGCTCCGGGATCAGCTGGTCTGTTCAAGCATGTTGTGGCAATGAGTGGTTCCGGAATCATGTCGCGTCATCCAGCTTTTGGCGCTCCGCGTCCACTGAATGTTGCGCGTGAAACGGGGATAAAATTTGCCCGAGCCCTGGGCTGTGATGCCGGGGATGCAGAATGCCTGCGCGCCGTACCGACCAAGCGGATCCTGGATGTTCAGCCATCGTTCGCACTTAACGAATTTATCATCGACGGTAAAACCTTGCCTGTTCATCCGGCTGATGCTTACAAAAGTGGTAAGATCAACCCGGTTACGCTTATCAACGGGACAACGCGTGACGAAGGGCGCTTTTTCGTCGCACTGCCGGAAATACTGACAGGGAAAACCCTGCAGGAAAGAGACTACCCCGAATGGATTGAACAGCAGTACGGTAAAACGCTCAAGCCTAAGGTGCTGGCAGAATACCCACTTAAAAACTATGACAATCCTAGTGAGGCTTTTGCAGCCGCTGCAACGGACAGCATGTTCTCCTGCCCTGCGCGCGCATTAAACCGGAGTCTGGCTGATAAAATCCCCGTGTATGCGTATGAGTTTAGCGATCGCACTGCACCCTCTTATATCAGCGCAACAACATTCCCTCTGCAGGCAGCTCATACATTTGAACTGGCTTACGTGTTTCCGGGTTTTCACGGAGGAAGCGATATACATATCAGCCTTAACCCAGCCCAGGAAAAACTGTCACAGGAAATGGTCGGCTACTTCTCCGGTATGGCAAAAATGTCCAGCCGTGAACAGAGCTGGCCCCGCTATAGTGCGAAGTCAGATAATTTCATGACCTTCGCCCTTCCGAAAGCCAGAATGGTATCAGGGCATTTCGCTGATACTCATCACTGTGAATTCTGGGATAAGCAGGGGCTTTACTGATTTATTCTGACGCTGAGGTTTGTTGCCGCAGCTAATGCTGCGGCTTATCAACTACCGTTGAGTAGCTAATTTGTCACCCCGGAGCTTATTAAATGAAGTATGTCTCACCCAGAAACTGAACGGTTAATAACGAATCTGAAAATCACAATATAAAATACTTCGTCTTTTTTTGTCTACGCACAGAAATGTTTAATATTTACCGGTGATTTTTACTGGGTGAGACAAGTGTTCTGCTTAAAGATAAACATATTGCATATTGCCTAGTTGTATATTTTGCGATCACCCCTTTTTAGGTGAAATAGCGACGACGGCTGAGGAAGTATAAAAAAATGAATAAATCACATTAGTTAATAATCATATATATCTGCCTTGATAAGGGCTACTGGAAAAAACTAACACCTGACCGTCATAAGGAAGAAAAATTGACTGATAAGAGCATGATCCCTGAAACAAACCTCACGAAAGCGATGGTGCTCCTCTTCGCCGTCACTGGCGGCCTTGCTGTCGGAAATCTGTACTGGGCCCAGCCATTATTGCATGTTATTGCTATTGATATGCATATTCCGGCAGGCAACGCCAGTCTACTTATTACGATTACGCAACTGGGCTATGCACTCGGGATTTTCTTGATTGTACCACTGGGTGATACGATAAACAGGAAATACTTGATCCCTGCTGTTCTCTTTACCTCTGCACTAGCCCTTCTCGGATGTGCTCTTTCCTCGCAGTTCATTATATTGTGTATATTTATGGGGATTCTGGGAGTGACTACAGTGGGAGGAGGTATTTTGACTCCTTTTATCAGCGATATATCTCCTGCTGCTAAACGTGGAAAAATTATTGGCACTATTGTATCCGGAATGCTGACCGGGATCCTGCTCTCACGTACACTGAGCGGTTTTTCCAGTGAATATCTGGGATGGCGGTCTATCTACTTTTTTGCCGCCGGATGCACATTTTTGTTAGCGATGCTTTTATTGTTCATACTCCCCGAAGAAAAAGATAAAGCTCGTATACCCTATGTTCCTTTGATCCTCTCTGTTTTTAAAATTGCAGGGAGCCACAAGGCTATCCGTACCACCCTGATGCTGGGATTTGGTGTCTTCGCCGTCTTTAGCGCATTCTGGACAGGTTTAACATTTCTTCTGAGCAGTTCGCCCTTTTTCTATACGACCGACCAAATTGGTCTGGTCGGCATTGCCGGTCTTGCTGGAGCGCTCGCAGCGCGAAGAGCGGGCTCACTTCACGATAAAGGATACTCGGTTGCAGCAACGGGTTATGCACTCATTCTGGCCATTGTTTCCCTTGCTGTGACGCTGATTGCCGTACACACCATCTGGCTGGTCATTATCGCCGTTATTACCTTTGATATGGCAATCCAGACGCTGAACGTGGTGAATCAGTCCAGAATACTGGCGCTGGATCCAGTCAACCGCAGCCGGATTAATACCGCATTTATTACTTTAAACTTCATCGGTGGGGCAACGGGTTCAGCCCTGACAGGTCTGCTCTGGAATGCCGGTAACTGGTACGCCGTTGCAGGTGCAGGCATGGCAGTGCTGGGCATAACCTTCCTTATCTGGTTTTTCTTTCGTGGAAATCTGGCCACTCACCGGTGAATCAGCACCCGTGGCTATTGTTCTTACTGAGGATAATTTATGACAACTGACTTTACTGCAACGTCCACCGCAAACGATGTTCTCAACAATGTTGACCTGACAGGTAAAAATGTTCTGATAACCGGTGTCTCTGCCGGTCTTGGCGTGGAAACGGCCCGGGCTCTGGTTGCACGGGGAGCTTCAGTGACAGGAACTGCGCGTAACCTGAAAAAGGCGGAAGCTGCTGTCTCTGATATCAGATTACTGGCTGCAGAATCGGCCGGTTCCTTTCACTTAATTGAGATGGATCTCGCCGCGTTGAACAGTGTCTGTGCAGCAACGGACAGCCTGCTCAACAGTAACCAACATTTTGATATCGTCATTGCCAACGCAGGCGTCATGGCGACACCGGAAGGGAAAACGGCGGACGGGTTTGAAACCCAGATGGGTACAAATTTCATCGGTCACTTTGTGTTCATTAAACGTCTGATACCAGCCCTTAATCCGGGAGCACGAATTATCCTGCTCTCTTCGCTTGCCCATGCCATTGCTGACGTGAATATTGAGGATCTGAATTTTGAGCTCACTCCCTATGATCCCTGGATAGCCTATGGCCGCTCAAAAACGGCAGTTGCACTGCTTGCAGTCGAACTGGAACGCCGGTACGGAAGCCAGAATATTCACGCAGCATCCGTTCATCCAGGTGCGATCCAGACCGAACTGCAACGCCATTACAGTAAGGAAGTCGATGAAGCTTTCATCGCTGAGATTAATAAGGCGAATGCCAGAAGAGGTCTCCCACCATTTCAGTGGAAAACAGTACAACAGGGAGCTGCGACGACAGTCTGGGCTGCCGCCGCAGCCAGTGTGTCTGATATCGCCGGTAAATACTGTGAAAACTGCCATGTCGCCTACATCAATAACAGTGAGGGGGTCAGCGACGGGGTTCGTTCTTATGCTCAGGATCCAGCACATGCAAGTGCTCTCTGGGACGCCGCAGAACGTCTGGTGAAAGAGAAGTTCGGTGATATATAAATTCGGGAGAATTAATCGCCCACCGGCTGAAGCTGTATCCACTTTCATCCCCTGACGAAATTCTTTTAGTCAGCAGCGCCTATCGCTGAAACTTTGGCCAGTTACATAAAACTGGCCTTTCAGTTATGTATTGTTGATTTTTTTTCATAAGTCCATCTCAAACATGAGTATTAATTTTTGATGAAACAGGTTCTATAACAAACTTTGGATGATCAGAAGGAGAAAGAATGAAACAACGTAAACTGGGTCAGGAACTCCGGGTATCTGCCATAGGTTTTGGCTGTATGGGACTCTCTTTCGGATATGGACCAGCTGTGAAGCAGGATGAAGCAGTGCAACTCATCCGGTCAGCTTATCAGAACGGCGTTACTTTTTTTGATACTGCAGAAGCTTATGGCGCTGAAAATGAAACGCTACTGGGAGAAGCGGTTGCTCCATTTCGCCATGACGTCGTACTTGCCACAAAATTTGGCTGGAAGGACGGTAATGCCAGAACGGGATTGCTCGACAGCCGTCCGCAGCGGATACGGCAGGTGGCTGAAAAATCCCTGAAGCTGATGAAAACAGATTATATCGACCTGTTTTACCAGCATCGCGTGGATCCCGATGTTCCTATTGAAGATGTGGCGGGTACGGTTGCGGATCTGGTGAAAGAAGGGAAGGTCAAACATTTTGGCCTTTCTGAAGCGGGGCCTGAGACCATCCGCCGCGCCCATGCCGTTTTCCCGGTTACGGCTGTGCAGAGTGATTACTCATTGTTTACCCGGGATCCTGAAAAATACATTCTGCCGCTTCTGAATGAACTTGGTGTGGGATTTGTTCCATTTAGTCCCCTTGGCAAGGGGATCCTGACGGGAGCAATCACATCAGATACTGTTTTTGATGAAAATGATGTACGTAACCGTCTTCCCAGATTCAGTACAGAATCCCGTGATAACAATGTGAAAATTGCGACAGAGATAGGTCGTCTGGCATCAGGGATTAAGTGTACCAGTGCCCAGCTGGCACTGGCGTGGCTACTGGCGCAAAAGGAATGGATTGTGCCTATCCCGGGGACCACAAAGATACACCGTATGCAGGAAAATACAGCGGCAGCTTCAGTGGTGCTGACGCCGGAAATCCTTCAGGAACTGGATGCTCTCTTGCTTAAAATGCCGGTGAAAGGAACCCGGTATAACGAAAAGGACCTAAAACTGGTAGGCCGCTGAACGAGGAAAATGGGGGAGGTTTCAGACACAACCCCCTCCCTTAGTCATACATATACCAGGAGTGAAAATGAAAAACGAGTTTAATGCGGAGTCGACGACAGAAGATGTTCTGAAAGGTCATGATCTTTCTGGTTTGCGGATTCTTGTCACCGGGGCATCTGCCGGGCTTGGCGTAGAGACAGCCCGGGCACTGGTTGCGCATGGCGCTGAAGTGATCGGAGCGGTCAGGGATATTGATAAAGGTAAGCTGGCTACACAAATTGTTCATGAAGCGGCAATACAGGGCGGCGGTAAATTTTCGTTGATCCAGCTCGATCTTGCCGACCTGGACAGTGTCCGTTCTTGTGCCGGTAAACTTCGGGACAGCGTTTCAGCGCTGGATATTATTATTGCCAATGCCGGGGTTATGGCCACACCATTCGGTCTGACTAAAGAGGGATTTGAAATCCAGATTGGCACAAACTTTATCGGCCATTTTGTTCTTGTTAACCGCCTTTTTCCACTGCTTAAGAAAGGCGGAAGGGTCGTTATTTTATCCTCAGGGGCACACTCACGGGCAAATATTGATTTGAACGACTTTAATTTTACCCACAGCCGCTACGATCCGTGGATAGCTTATGGTCGTTCTAAAACGGCTGATGCCTTGTTTGCCCTGGAGCTGGACCGACGAGCACAACGATATGGCATTCGTGCCATTGCCGTTCATCCAGGCTCCATCCGGACAGAACTTCAGCGGCATTACAGTCCAGAAGATGAAGAAGCCCTTGTCGCTTCTATAAATGAAGCCAACCAAAAAGCCGGACGCCCCCCGTTTCGCTATAAGGATATTTCACAGGGAGCGGCAACAACGGTATGGGCTGCAGTGGCGGCACCTGTGGAGGAGGCCGGGGGGCGGTATTGCGAAGACTGTCACGTTGCGAAAGTGATGGATGGAGAGGGGCTGCGCGAAGGCGTTCGTTCTTATGCTGCGGATCCTGAACAGGCGAAGGCTCTGTGGGACAAAGCGGAAGAGCTGACCGGAGAAAAGGGACTTTGTTTCGCTGAATCGGAGTAGCGCCCGTTACAGAAAAACCTTTCATCTGCCCGGTTTTACTCCTCAGAAGAATGACCGGCTGTAAATACTGAACCATACCGGGTACAGACCCGGTATCCATCTTCATGATCAGCGAGCCTGCAGCCAGGGTCTGCACGGACAGCCAGAAAACGACCTGCGCCAGAGAACACGCTTATTTCAGGAACTGTTTTCTGACCATAATCATGTACGCTTTAAAAAAGGAGCCTGGTTTTGATCGTCATGTGTCACAAAAAAGCACTGCAACATTAATTGCGGACTGAATATATTTTTCAGTAATAAGCACCTTTTACTGAATAACAGAGCAATGGCGACCGGGATGTCGCTATGCGGCAATCATTCACGAAATCTAAGCGCCTCTACAAACGCGGTAAAAGCTGATGAAGTAAGATGCCGGTTGGGGTAATACAGGTGCAGACCTTCCCAGAGCGGCGACCAGTCAGCCAGAAGTTCCTGTAGCATGCCATTGCGGAGATACTCATCGGCATACTCTTCATGCACATAAGCCAGTCCAATTCCCTCCACAGCCGCCTGCAGTGCATGCTCAACGTCATTAAATATCAGGGGGCCCTCAACTCGGACTTTTACGATTTTTCCGTCACGGGCAAACTCCCAGGGGACAATCTGACCTGCCAGCGAAAAACGGTAATTAATGCATTTATACTGAATCAGCTCCCGGGGATGCGCGGGAAGGTGAATGGTGTCCAGATAGGCCGGCGCGCCCACTACCAGATAGCGCGTATCCGGACTTATCCTTACTGATATCATATCCTTAGCCAGGTTTTCCCCCATTCGAATCCCTGCATCAAAGTTCTCGGACACGATATCAAGCAGGCTGTTACTGACGTTCATTTCAACCGTCACATCCGGATAGTCTGAAATGAACCGTCTGATCTTTGGCCACAGATAAAACCGGGCGGCGAATTCAGGGGCAGATAAACGTATGGTACCGGCAGGCTTATCCCGGAGAGTGTTGAGCGCATCGAGTTGTTCGTCAATGGCATCCATCAGGGGTGAAATTCCTGACTGTAAACGAATGCCGGCTTCAGTCAGGGCCACAGCCCGGGTTGTTCGGGTAAACAGTCGCATACTCAGCCGCCTTTCCAGATTCCGGATGGTATGGCTTAACGCAGAGGGAGATACGTTCATTCTGGCGGCCGCCCGGGTAAAACTGAGTTCGGAGGCAACCGCCATGAACGCTGCGAGGTCGTTGTAATTATCTTTAGCCATAACAATCCACAGGAAGTCGTAATAAATTATTAATCAGTCCGGAATGGTGCTGAAAAGAACGGAACCGTAAGCCGCCCGTCCGACATGCGGCTGGTTCAGTCATCAATATTAGTGAAATTATCTCATCAGTTCATTCTCATCTTTGCATTAAATGTCATAAAACATTTGCAGTATAGTGTAGACGGGTGATGTCCTGATGCAGTTTTGCACAAGTGCTGTCTCCCGCCGTTCAGGAAATACAACGGCGACAGATACGCAACAGGCTGCCGAAACGGCATTCTTGTGCCGTCCGTTCTGCCTGTCGAGTCAATGGACGGGATACATCATCTGGTAACTGTCATGTCTACCGGTATGACCGCTACATATGAGAATTGTCAGGCAATATTAATTTCATGGCCTCATAGGTGCAGGGATTTCAGCTCCCTAATATTGCGATTTATGGTCATGGTGCCCCGGGCAAGTCTGCAAATAAATAAACCTCTCACACACTCAATCAGAGCGACTCATCAAATGAATAAAAAATTAACCTCCCTTAATATGGGAATATTACTGGGTGCAAGCCTGTTTCTGACCAGCGTACAGGCAAAAGATAACCAGATAACTGCGCCGGAAACTCATCTGTCTTATACATCCTCGGTAATTTCAGCAACCGGTGTAAAAACGGTCAGAAACGATACGCTGGATCCATCAGATGTACTGTTTATCTTTGCCGACCTGCATCCTGATCTAATCGCATCCAGCAATACAATGTCACCGTCTGCGCTGGCAGCCAACGCAGGGGGACTGGCAAAAGTTGCTCATGCCATCAAGGCCCCGTCCCTTTTTCTGACCGTGCCACGGAATGGGAAACCGGGTGAACTCCTTCCGGAACTCCAGCCTTACGCGACGGCAGAAAACACTATTTACCGGGAAAATGCGGATCCATTCAGGGTTAAGCAAATCGTTAATGCAATTAAAAAATCTGGAAAACACACCCTCATCGTTTCGGGCTATACCTCAGAGGTTGCCGTCATGCTTACCGCGCTGGGCGCTCTGGATAACGGGTATCGGGTATTGATCCCTGTGGATTGTATCGGTAATCGCTCAGCTCGCACCGAAGATGCAGCACTGGCCCGGACTGCACAGGCAGGCGCACAAATCACGTCCCTCGCCAGTGTGGCAGCTCAGCTGGCACCTGATTTTTCTAAAGAGCCCGGAACGACCATTCTCTCCGTTATCCTGGACGCCAAACTTTAATAAAAACGAAGCTGTATAAACTGACGATATGTCCGTTTCACCTGTTTAAACCTACGAAAAGAGCACGCTATGCAAGATATAAAACTCTCAACATTTGGTTCCTTTATTGCCGGTGGCGAAGTGGTCAGGCGGCAGAATACCGACGGCACAGAAGAGGTTACCCTGCGCCATCAGGCATACGTGGAATACTATATTCCTTCAGACCTGTCGGCAGATCGCTCGGCTATCATTCTGACCCATAATTATTTCGCGGCTTCAGCCTGGTTAAGTAACGTTGACGGGAAAGAAGGCTGGGCGCAATTCTTCCTGCGTAACGGCCACCCGGTGTATGTTATCGATCCGCCCGGGTCAGGACGTGCCGGCTTTAATCCGGATGATATCGACCATGCACAGATGGTGATTGATGGCGCGATGTCTGTTGATAAAGGGTTCTGGCCAGGCCAGGACAGCAGTGCCTGGGCTGCATGGAATATGGGACCTGAATGGGGGGTACCGGGTGATGGTATCCTTCAGGGCAATCAGATGCCCGGTGATGAGGCTTCCAGACGTCGCCTGCTCGGGACGCTTATCCCGAATAAACCGGTTCCTGATGCCATTCTGGACGACACCTTCATCAGCGTGCTTGAAAAGGTCAATAATCTGTCCGGCCCGGCAGTTTTTGTGGCGTGGTCAATGGCCGGTGGTCTGGGGCAACGTCTGCTGCTGAGGCGCCCGGACCTGTTCAGAGCCCTGATCCTGCTGGACGGCTACAGCGGCGAAAATCGTTTCCCACAGCCCGGAAAATGGTTCGATAACGGGCCTATCAGTGAATATAAAACGGTAGCTGCCACGATGGCCAGACACAATATTCCGCTTCTCAACGTCAACAGCGCAGGCGGACACTATTCCAACACCGGGCATTCAGGCGAGCTGAACCAGACGCTGGTCGATGAAATCCATGCCGTAAACGGCAAAGCTGACAGCGTCTTCCTGCCTGATCATGGTATTCCGGGTAACAGCCATATGATGTTCTTTGAACAGAACAGCGATGATGTTGCTGCACTACTGAAAAACTGGATCGCAGATATTGCCTGAATAATATAAACGGACCAGGCCTGGCGATCGGCCATTTCCTTAAGCTTTTTAGCCGTGCCTTCTGGCAGTGCCTCAGACGCAGGGACAACGTCTCGCCACCTGCAGTTGTCCTGAAGGATAACTGCAGGACTCCACGGGCAACGGCTGGCTTTTCAGTGAACCGGCTGAAGCAATTTCCGGAGGAGTTTAAACTCGCCGTTATCCAGATTTTGCTGAATCGGATAGACCGCGATACGGCAGAGAATACTGACCTGTATGACTATAATCGTCAGGTTAACCGAGGCTGGCGTGACTTTATCCTGCGCCTGATGGGTATCCATTTGCCTGACAACGGCCGTGTTCATCTTCAGGGCATTAATGCCAGAAAAGAATCCATCTATCCCGCCTGAAACCGCGCCGGCAGTTGTGGTAACCGCAGACTGTCTGCAATCGTAAATGCCTGGTCGGTCTCTTTTTCATTGGATTTGCGGCCAGGCTCGCCAGCACCACCTCCTGATCTCCCCTGCTAGCTGCATACAGACCGCCTTCCCTGCGGTTTTTTTATGCCTTTTCTGCGGTGATAAGACGGGGCGGAAGCCTGCCGGCTCGTGGCCCGGAGTGGCTACTATCAGTCTGGCGGTGCATTTGGTTTTCGCGATCAGCTGCAGGATACGCTGGCTCTGAGCCACGCTGCTCCGGACCGGATGCGTGAACAGATAATACTCTGTGCATCACGGCAGTTTATCGAGGGGGATGTGCAGCACTGGTGGCACCCACCACACGGCAACGGTGTGCGTAAAGCCGCACTACTGGAAGAGGGGCGCGACGTCCTGATCATCGCCTCAGGCCTGATGACCATGCGAGCCCTGGAGGCGGCGAAGCAGCTGCGTAAGGATAACGTCAGCGTGGCGGTGCTGCACTCGCCCACGATTAAGCCGCTGGATGAAGAGACAATACTTGCCCAGACGGCGAAGCCGGGACGGCTGGTGATTGTGGCGGAAAACCACAGCAGCGTTGGTGGACTGTGTGAGGCTGTTGCGTCGCTATTAATGCGCAACCGCGTGAACGTGGACTTTGATACCGTCGCACTGCCGGACGCTTTCCTTGATGCGGGCGCGCTGCCCACTTTGCACGAACGATACGGTATTTCGACTGCCGCCCTGGTGGAGAAGATTCGACGCAGGATCTGAATTTAAGGGGCGGTATCCATCGCCCTTTACGAGTTAAGTAAACGGTCTGACAAATTCGCTAAATTTGTCCACTTCCCCGGTGCGACTATTGGCAAGTACAATTGTCGCAACCGGGATACCTGTTCACGGTATCGTTCAGGCACAGCATGTCCTTCGGGGGGATGGAGTGTTCGGCGATGCCTTACCAATTCGGGATAACGGTCAGATGACCTCATCTTGAAAGATAGCAACGTCTTAGATTTAAATTATTGAGGTATAAATTAATTATATTTAACATAAGATAGATTACAGGCACCTCCCATTAGCTTTGTGTAGCTTTTGCTATACGCTTTACATGTGTTATGCTTGTAAAGCAATTGCTATACAAGGAGCGCCCCCCATGAAATCAGATGTTCAGCTCAACCTAAGAGCTAAGGAATCTCAAAGAGCACTCATTGATGCTGCAGCAGAGATTCTCCATAAATCACGCACAGACTTCATCCTGGAAATGGCATGCCAGGCTGCTGAGAATGTGATCCTCGATCGTCGAGTATTTAATTTCAATGATGAGCAGTATGCAGAGTTCATCGATATGCTCGATGCGCCAGTTTCGGATGACGCTGTCATTGATAAACTCCTGGCAAGGAAACCTCAGTGGGACGTGTAACAGCACCAGAACCGTTATCCAGTTCGCATCAACTAGCAGAGTTTATCAGTGGTGAGGCTGTACTTGATGGCTGGCTTAAACAGAGAGGATTAAAAAACCAGGCTCTCGGTGCAGCCCGAACGTTCGTTGTTTGTAAAGCAGACACGAAACAGGTTGTCGGTTTTTACTCTCTGTCCACCGGCAGCGTCAACCACGTGGAGGCAACGGGAAGCCTTAGGCGCAATATGCCAGATCCCATCCCCGTCATCATACTTGCTCGCCTGGCTGTCGAAGTTTCATTTCGTGGAAACGGGCTGGGGGCTGATTTATTGCATGATGCAGTTTTGCGCTGTTATCGTGTAGCTGAGAATATTGGAGTCCGTGCAATTATGGTTCATGCACTGACTGAAGAAGCCAAAAGCTTTTACCTTCACTTTGGTTTTAAGGCATCGCAAACCCAGGAACGCACATTGTTTCTCAAACTACCACAGTAGGTTTAGAAATCGAAGTAGGGCAACACTTCTATGTAACCTTATGATTAATATCTTTAATTTTACCACATTTAACATAATCTTTGTTATGCGCACCAAAATTGTAACTGCAATATTCTAATGTCACTTTAAACCCATTTAGTGATGTCACTTTTTCTAGCATAAAGGATCAAATCCTCAGACAATGGAGACATCAGAATGCTTGTGACCATGTAAGATAAATAACTCAGCCGGATCAACATTATTAAGTCAGTTGTTGAAAAGCGAATAGTTTAGGTCGGCTCTTTGATAATGTCGTGGATCGCAGCGAAACTTTCCCACCTAGCCACTAGTTCCTCAGTACCGAGGACAACCTGAGTCTTTCCGATGACCTTGCCATGATACTCATTAAAACCACCATCCAGCGCCGCACGGCTGAAATAAACGCGCAGGGTGGCCGGATGGATAGCCATATCGCCCGCGTCAAACACATCATGCAGAGACGTTTCCAGCAGCAGGCCGTTGCAGACCTGCATTTTCCCGTACTGAGCGTGAGGCTGAATATGGCACGCTTGAAGCGCCCGCTGGTAGCTCTTGCCGGATACCAAGCAGCGTCCGAAACAGTTTGCCATTACTGCATCGCGGAAGGCCTTTTGTGCCGCTGTATTTCGCTGAGACTGGACAAACACACCCTCATTAGTCGCAAATGAGGTGTAATCGGTCATATCGACGTGCTGAGCAATGGGGTTAACCATTGTAGAATTTCTCGGGTCAAGATTAACATCCGTCACCGTTGCTGGTTTGACGTCTGTCACGCTAAGTGAGGACTGTTCAGTAACTGACGGTATCAATTCATTTTCCGTCAGGAAACGGTCGGCCAGCTGGTTCGCGGTCAATCCTGAATGACGCTGTTCAAATACGAATCTGCGGAAATCAGGTATCAGTCCTGCCGGGATTAGTTCGCGGATAACATCGGCTAATCCTTCAACAGGAGTTGTTGGCTTAACTTTTATTTTACTTGCTACCAACAGCCCGGACGGCATAGCTGCGGTCCTCATAGATGCATCACGGTTCGCAGGTATATAAATTTTTTTTCGTGTTGCAGTCCTTGCAAGAACGACATCTGGATCCACAACCTCAAGTACTGGAACTGAGGCGAGTTGCCTTCCCAGAGGTTTATCTTTTGGGCATTGAAAATTTATGCCAAAAGTCAGACCTTTTGAAGACGAATCTGTGATGCCTTGACGTAAAGCATCCCAGCCCGCCTTGTTTTTTGAGCGCACAAGGGCCGCACTTTCGTTGACAATGAAATCCTCTTTACGGTGAACGAGTTCCGGTGGCGGTCGATTTTCTTCACGAGCTTGAGCTAATCGCGGGTGTGATTGAAGTATGGCGATCATTATCCCAATACTCTTATTGTCGGCCATTTTGAATGCAATTTGATAGATTTCGAAACCAGATTTTGAGTAGGAATTTATCCCCAGTTGCTCGCATACAAATTTGGCTTTATCTATAAGCTCACGGCGCTTTCCTCTACGAGCCTTTGCAGCCTCTTCTACCCGCGTCTTTTGATCGTCTCGTAAAGCCAATTTTTTAGCCTTTTTTTGCTCTTTACACTCAGCTTTTAGTGCCGCTTTATCACCTGCATCATACATTTCAGCGACCTCAAAAAAAACGCACCGGCCGGGGTCAGATGATTAAATGAACCATGCCAATGCCTACAGTTATAAAACATTTCGATGTAATCAAAAACATCGCTGCGGCCTGCTTCCAGCGTTCCGTTGATCTTTTTCTTAATCCGTTCGCGTTTCAGTAGCTGGAAATAACTTTTCGCAACCGTATTGTCGTGGCAGTTACCGCGACGACTCATGCTGCCTTCCAGACCGTGTGATATCAGGAAGGGCTGCCACTCATGGCTTATGTATTGACTGCCCTAGTCGGGATGAACCAGTACCTCTTTTTGAGGATTACGCCGTATAGCGCCATCAGTAACGCGGTCAGGACTATATCTTTTGTCATACGAATTTGCATTGACCAGCCAAAAAATTTTCATGAGAACAGATCAGCCAGGACGGCCAGACCCATCGAACCTTCATGGGGCCGGATATAGGATATGTCCATCACCCAAAGTTCATTCGGTGCGTCCGGAATGAACTGCCGGTGGAGCCTGTTAGGTACCACGATGCAGCCCTCACCTTTGCGTGCTAATGGGCTCCGGTCCCCTACCCGAGCCTTTATTTCAACACACCTAATCAGCCGCATGACCCGGTTCATTCCGCACTGTAGTCCGGTATCACGCAGAACAAGATGGATCGTGCGTTGAAATAGACACAGCCTGAATCAAGCGAGAACTGTTTGATTTGGCCATCAACCTTAGGTCTGCCTGGTTACGTTGTAAATGTGGCTCCTGAAACTAGAGATAAAATCAACTCGGATGAACATCCATAACCCAGCAGAGCAGACTAATAATTCAGCAATGGCCGTAGGCGTAACTCAGTAGGACAGTTTTGCTTAGTACGCCGCGGCTTTTTTTTGTATGTGCCTCTCGTCAGTAATCCGATTCAGTTCTTTCTGAAGTCCTCGGAACTCAGACTGAGTATCGGACTGAATTTAGTAGTTGATGAATTAGGGTAATATTTTTTCCCGGGCATAGAGGCTGTGCATAGTGATATCAAGACGGATGGCGACGCTTACGATGGAATTAACGCGATCAACAACCTGGTTAACCGCTTCTATTTTGAATTCTTCGGGATATAGTTTACCGCCAATGGGCACCTCTCTGTTAAGTCATCATAAATAACTCTAAGATGTCTTTTTAACCAGCGGCGGTTCAATTCTTTATAATTATCGTGATAATATAGATATAAACCAAGGTGCAAAAACAAGTATGAAAGATGAGTAACCAACTATTACAAAAGTACATCTAAAACACCGTCCGTATGTCCACACTGACAGGATGCCATTTTTTAATGCTGTGTTGTTATTGTCTTTGTCAAATAAGTGCAGAGCAGGTTCAGAAATATTCCTTTCTATGATAGACAATGTTTTTTCAGCCTCTTTAATAAGCAATGACACTCGCTGGTCAAGCTTCCAAAAAATAAAAGACACGAACATCAAAAACAAACATAAAAAAGAGGAAATATAATTAAATGCGCCACCTTGCTGTAAGCACACCCCTATCCCAGTAGATACCAACCCTGAAATAGCGAGGTAAAAATTAAAAACAGTAATACGTTGTTGTGCATGAAGCTCAAAATATTTCCACGCGTGCTCTAACATCAATTCATTATCATACATAAAAAATATCAACCTATAATTTAGAATGGTAAAAATTCATTGCTTAATAATCGGTCAAAAAATTGAGCAGATGTATAAGACGCATATTCCTGCCAAGAATCGGTTTTACTTGAGTCCGCATAATCTGATACTGATTTTATAACTAAACATATGGGGGCTGTTTTCCTGGCGTAATCTGAGGCTGCCATGACTGCATAAGCTTCCATGTCAACACCTATCAAATCTCGGTTTTGAGTAGTAATTGAAGCGAGCGAAGAGTCGGAAGCTAGTACCATTGCACCAGAGGCTAGTGGCCCTATGTGTACTCTTAATTTACCTTCTGGAACATCATTTTTCCATCCGCTAACGATGGATGCTAATATATTTCTATCATTCCCAATTTCTTGCGCAATTTGAGATAAATGTGATTCTAGCGGTACCTGATGAGGTGCGGCAATAAAAACACTAGAACCACTATCATCTTGTGTCATTTTACCACTTCCCCAATCCCACGTAGGATCAGCAATAATGATGTCCCCTAAACAAACCTTTCCTTTAACTCCAGCACAAATGCCAAGCATTACAATAATTTTTGGTTTAAATCTTTCAACCATCTTCATTGCTAGAGCTGATGCAGAAGGCATTCCTTTACGATTAGTTGAGGCAACGACAACTTTTCGAACTGAGTTTTCTATCTTTTTCTCACCAAAATGATAACCAGTTGGGTCATCATGGAAACGGGTTTGCCTCCATTCATATGGAAGCTGTAAAACGGCTTCCATTTCAGGATCTCTCAAAGCAGTTACGATAGCTACATCTACCGTAGGCGAATTTAATAGATTTCTTTTAGACCGTACTAACATTAGTTTTAATTTACCGGCTAAAACAACTTTCCATGAATCATTTAAAGAATCAAATCGGCATAAGGTAATTCCACGCTTGGATGCTTCATTTTGGTACTCTTCTATAGAATCTTCTTTTTCTGTAATGAAAGCTATATCCATAGGAATCTTAGAGTGCGGATCAATTATTAACATATCAAATAATTCAATCCCTCCTAATGAGTTAGGTGCTGAACCAACTAATGTAGGCAAGTTTATGTCAATTAACATGAAATCAAAACTCATCTCTCGAGTTTTTCGTCTAGCAGCTTGTGATGTTGTTACATGCTCGATGTAGACATTTTCATCTATTGTGCGAAGCAAATCAGATATCAATTTAGTTTTATTATATTCATCATCAACAACGAGTATATTAATCATTTTTAAAAAGTTCTTTTTCAATTTGATTTTTTAAAGAGTTTCGCCATCCACTTTCCGATAAACTATAGTATGTAAGACCTCTAAAAATTGGACTGTACATCTTAGTTAATTGGTCTTTAAGTTGATCTATAGAAAGTCTATTCGGTTCTTCTCCATGCATGTCAAACATAGTAACGACTATTGTAGGTATATGTATTTTTCGTAGTTTCATTTGTGCCAGTAAATCAGATCCCGCGAAGTGTTCAGGCTTCCCTCCACCGGGCTCAGTTGAAGATGAATCATAGTTCGGCATGCTCATATCCAATAGTATTCCAGTGTAAATCTTCGAACCTAACATTAGCTTCCGAAGCCCACTACTAAAAGATCTAGCTGTATCAACCTGGAACAAAGGAAACTCTGAATGTATGAAGTTTATCAAGGTTTCAAGTTTATCCTCATCATCTTCAATTATAAGTATATTGTTCATCCAATACCTCAATTTTGTATTGTACAGTAACTTCAAACTGCGATCTTCCTTTGTACGTAAATGTAAGTTTAGGATCCTTATAATGTGGAGAATTTATTGTTGACCAAATTTTATGAAAACCACTACCTTTTTCCTTTTGAGCTTTTACTCTTGTGTCTTTCTTGCTGATCTCTGTCCTAATTTGAGTTATTCTTTCTTCAAGTTCAAGAGTGTAGTTATCAATATTATTTCTGATAGCCAATTCAAAAATACCATTTTGATAGTTAAGTTCAACGTCAATTTTGATATCTGAGATTGCTAACCCTGAATGCTCTATAGCATTTTCGAAACATGCACAATATAAATCAACCATGCCATCTAGAGTACGACCAGGCATCTGGCTAGCGTTGCTTATAAGATTTATATTTACGCCCCCCCAATTTTCAGCACCTGATATCAAATTTGTAACCATGGTTTGAGCAATCAAAACAGGAAAGTCTATTGAATAATCTGGTCTATCGTAAACTTCATTTCTTGTAAACCATGTTGAGACAATACTAATTTGATGTTGTATGTTGGTTTTTGCTCTGGCTATATGGTTTGGCAATTCACCCAAACGCTCGGAATAACCTAATGTACCCAGTGATTCATTTAATTTCTCAAAAGCCGTAAGGATACTGGATTTTACTATTGTCTGCATGCTATTTTTAACTTTAACTAAGTTATCATCTGTTTTTTCCCAAAGTATATCGATACATATGTCTATGAATTCGTCTATGTTATCGAGCTCTTGTAGCTTAGACTTGACATAAATCCTCTCAACATTCGTCGTTCTATATGAAAATAATGCAACACCTCCCCCTCTAACACTTATATCATCAACTACCTGTACCTGTATCAGTTCATCCCTAACATATGAAATTATATCATCAATCTTTTTACCAAAAACTTCGAGTAATTGTAATACATTGTTTTTTTCACCCTCATCTAGCTCTAATAAATTTTCGTACCAGTAGACATTTTTATTATATTTACCAGTGCCTTCTGATTTTTCAGTTATCAGAATTTCATCAACTAACGGTTTACGTATAGCATTACTAAATTTTCCGTGCCTGACCCTTGTGCTAAGATATGTATTTAAACCATGATCTCCTAATAAAAATTCAGTCGTAATTTCTGAAAATAATGCTGCAAACTGTGTATCCTCCTCCCCTAATATATGTACAGTGGACATTAATTTTGTAAGCGATGTTCCTGTACTTTCAAAATTACCAAAAACATCAGTAAGAACGTTAACAATCCCTATATTATCACTTTCGTCATATTGCATTGTTGTTATATATTTTGAATATACATCACCTAAACGTGATTTTAGCGATTTTTTTATGGCTCCAACATCCACATATACTCTACTCTGGTCAACTAGCTTAGTTGCTTTAGCTAGTTCTAATTGTTTAACTCTCTCTCTAATCTCCATTTGGTAATCGCTTGAATTATTAGGGTCTATTTCTATCAATGCCTTGCAAACTTGAATTCTAGCTTCCTCAATTTCTTTGGTGCCATTATATATTAAGGTCTGCCCCATAACTTCAGGCCGCCATACTAATTGTAAATATAGTTTAATATATTCTTTATTAACATTACCACTACCACTTATCAAATCAAACGGAGTATTGACAGAATTCTCTATATTATATTTCTCAAATGAATATCGAAGATGTGCTAGTTTAGAATTTCCGAAGAAATTTGTGTAAAGTGCTAAAATTAAAGGTAGTGAAATAGATGCTGGCCATTGATCTGGATCATCTAACAAATCAATTAATTCATCAAATGGTAATTTCGTAGGGACCGCATGCCATACTAGATATGTATCTATTAATTTGGTGATCGCTAATTCAATATTACCTGAACGCGCCAGGGAAATGATGATTGCTGCATGAATTTTTAACGATTCTGATGATTCTGAATATTTTAGTGCCTCCTCCAGTGTAACTAAAGCCTTGTCATGGAAATTATTATGTTGATAGTATCTTCCAAGATATTTCAAGTATCTATCACGACTTATCTGTTCAATTTGATAGTTTGATTTTACTTTACCGAGGGTGGCTAGACGTAACACTTCTTTTGTATTTTCATAATGATTTTTAAATAGGGCATTAATACATTCATTTGTATAACTAGGATTTGTCGATAACAACAAAGTAAAAGGACTAATTCTATTGTCAATCAAAAACAAATCTCGCAGATAATCTATAGTCATGCTATAGTTTTGCACAGATAGTTCATTCATAACGGCAAATCTAATATGTGTAGACCATGAGTGATTCATGAAGCGATCATTATAAACATTTAAAGTCAGTGCAGAAGCATACGAGTTTTCATTAAATTTCAAAACTTCTTTGATGTCGTCCGATATTTCAGATAGTAAAAATGGATATTCGATCTCTAAGTTAACCTTAGATTCTGATTTAATTCCTATAAATAGAATAGAAATATCAGTGATATTTTTTGAATCTTTGAAATAGTTTTCTACTAAATTAATGGTTTCTAAATATCTACCAGCCGTATATTTTTCTAGAATGCTTTCCCTTTCATAATTTATAGGTGTATCGAAATATTCACCAAGACAAATTAGAATAGGTATAAGCCTCGGATCTTGTAGGGCGTTGTATAATACCTTAATTGGTTTCCTTATACTTTTTTCTAGCTGTCTGAATACCTGTTCGTTACTTACTGACCAGCGTAATACGTTAATAAGAGATTCATAATAATCAATTAAGTTTGCATTATAGTCCAAACACAACAATATACTTATTTGTTCAAAGTTTAGACTGTGCCTATCAAATATTTTTGCTCTTGCATATTCATGAATAAGCTTGGAATCAGAGTTTTTAAATGATTTGGCTAATTCAGTTTGTAAATAACCAGGTATAGATGAATCTTCTACTCTTTTACCAATAAAGTTAATGATTAAATCTAATAATATGTTTTCTTTAACATGTTCTCTCATTTCCTTTACTATTTCTTTCTTCGCCTCTGGGCCGTGCCAGTGTTGTGTCGCAGCAATCCTATTTTCAAGTAGCCAAACTGACCACCCAAATTTCATTTCTATTTCCTGTAGAGATTCACTAAATTTTATTGGGTTATTTGAAACGACATAGGATTCGATATCTTCACTTAACTTCAAGTAATCTTTTAATTCTGACTTATAAACTAGACATGTAGAAATACACCATATTATTTCATTGGCAGCAGATGAAAGTCTTAGAATACCATCCCCAGAGTATAAATCATTTATATTCTTTTTGTAATTGATTGATATGGTTTTCTCAAGGATTTCTTTGTTAACCAGTTCTCTGTATTTATCAAACAAGTCAGTAGTTAATGTGTCATTTTTTAACATATTTAGACCAGCTAGTGTTTCAGTTGTGCTGGACTTCAACATAGACCTAAAGACGAATTTATCTATAGTTACTGATTTTTTTCTTTTGGCTTTTATTTTTTTCATTCTTTTCTCTTTTTATGAATGTCATAGGGACATGATCATGAAAGTATGTCTGAAACATAAATGCTTGTACCACGCTACCGCCCTCAGAATGAAACATCTGATAGTAGCGATATGTCCTTTTCCATTTGAGCTGGATACTAACAAGAGATCAAGAAGTTATATCAATTATTGTTCTACTAATTAAAATGTATCTTTGAAAAAGTAGACTCTCTGCGGTACGCTTTGGCGTATACTTTTCCCCAATTTTTCACGCAGCGCGCCGGAGGCTTTCCGGCCTGGACGGAGCACTGGATGACACTGATGCCTGACGATGAACCAGAGCTGAACCCGTCGCCGGTGGTTATTACCTCAGATATGGATTTCCTGCCAGCGCTGGTCGGTGCTGAAAGTCCGGTCGGTCCTGCCCGGGCCTACCTGCTTTCCCTCAATTCTCCCCGCAGCCGGCAGACCATGGCCTCGTTCCTGAACATTGTAGCCGGCATGCTCGGCGCCACGTCCCTGGAGTCCTGCAGCTGGGGCAGCCTGCGGCGCCATCATGTGATGGCCGTGACCGAGCTGCTGCGCGACACCGGCCGGGCTACGGCCACCGTCAATACCTATATTTCGGCGCTGAAGGGCGTGGCGAAGGAAGCCTGGATGCTCAGGCTGATGGACGTCGAGAGTTTCCAGCACATCCGGGCGGTACGTAACCTGAGGGGCAGCCGCCTGCCGCGCGGCCGGGCCCTGCCGCCGGAGGAGATACGGGCGCTGTTTGGTGCGTGCGAGGCCGATGACTCCAGTATTGGGGTACGCGATGCGGCAATGCTGGCCGTCATTCTCGGCTGCGGCCTGCGCAGGTCGGAGGCCGTAGGGCTGGATTTGCGTGACGTTGTCACAGATGAACAGGCACTCAGGGTGCTGGGCAAAGGAAACAAGGAACGGCTGGCCTTCATGCCGGCTGGTACCTGGCATCGGCTCAGGACGTGGATCGATGACGTGCGGGGAGAAAAAGACGGACCGCTGTTCACCCGGATTCGCCGCTTTGACACTCTTACGTACGACCGGCTGACCGATCAGGCGGTGTACTATGTCCTGCAGGTGCGTCAGCGTCAGGCAGGAATAGCGAAATGCGCCCCGCACGACCTGCGTCGCACCTTTGCCACCGCCATGCTGGATAACGGTGAAGACCTGATTACCGTGAAGGATGCAATGGGTCACGCCAGCGTCACCACCACCCAGCAGTACGATCGCCGCGGGGAAGCCAGATTGCGTAAAGCAAGAGACCGCCTGAATCTGACGTGAATCTAACATTATGATAGATGAATTTGATCTGTTTAATGCATTAAGTTGCGAGCACTAAAATACCTAATAATTCATCTACTTAGCGTATGTACAATATGTTTGGTATCAGTCGGGTCCTGGTAAGAGACTCGGCTCTTACCAGGACAATTAGCGATTAAAACCCAAACCGGATACCCAGAACGCCCTGCACCGGCGCCTCGACATGGCTGCCCTGACGGTAGTTAGCCTCTCCGTACAAGGTTACGTCTTTGCCAACGTTAACCGAAGCGCCCAGACCGTACTTGCCTGATGTGCCTTTGACGTTGTTGTCAAAGCGGTTACGCCCGTTGATGGTGACCTCATTCGAGTCAGCAAACTCCTGTACCACCGCCGCGGACAGGTAAGGTTTGAACTCCGTTGCTCCCAGGCTGAACTTGCCGGCAAGCTTCGCGCCCGCTTCACCCGTGACGGAGCGCGGGGTGCCGGTGCTGCCCTTCATGCCGTTGCTGAGCTTCACGTCCTCACCGGTCATCTGCACGAACGACATCCGGGCATAAGGAGTGAGGCTCAGGTCGTCACTGATGCTGAACTGGTATCCCCCTTCCACGGCGGTACTGAGCGCATACTGCGTCCAGTCGCCACCGGTAATGCCCCCGTTGGTCATGACCGCCCTGAGCTTGTTGTTCAGGCGGTTACCCTTCACCACCCCGTCAGCGTAGAAGCCGCTGGCATCAAACCAGGTCGCATACAGGCCGAGGCCGTAGCTGTCGATTTTGCTTTTACCGCCGCGGGCATGCTTCACCGTGTTGTCGCTGTAAGACATGAACGCACCCGTGACAAGGCTGCCGCGCTCAAAGTCAGTCCGGATGTCGGCACCGATTTCCAGTCCGTTCTGGTTCAGGGTGTAGGCTGCGCCGTTGCTGGTATCCGTGTGGTTCTTGCTGCCGAGATAATGACCCCAGACGCTGCTTTCCGGTCCGGTTTTGTCCAGGCTCGCGCGATACGTGCGAAGACCATCCAGCTCGCCATGGATCACGTTCAGACCGGCATTGGACATGGCCAGAACAGCGTCGGTTGCTGGGGTGGTCATCGGCTTCTTGCCGCCGCTGCCGTTACCGCCCGCGTTGCCGTTGTCGCCACCGCCAGGATTTTCACCTCCGCCAGGGTTTTCACCACCGCCAGGGTTCTCGCCACCGCCAGGGTTCTCGCCGCCGCCCGGGTTCTCACCGCCGCCAGGGTTCTCACCGCCGCCAGGATTTTCACCACCGCCAGGATTTTCACCGCCGCCCGGGTTCTCACCGCCGCCAGGGTTCTCACCGCCGCCAGGGTTTTCGCCGCCGCCCGGGTTCTCACCACCGCCAGGGTTCTCACCGCCGCCAGGGTTCTCGCCACCGCCAGGGTTTTCACCGCCGCCAGGGTTTTCACCGCCGCCAGGGTTCTCACCTCCGCCAGGGTTTTCACCTCCGCCAGGGTTTTCACCACCGCCAGGGTTCTCACCACCGCCAGGGTTCTCACCACCGCCAGGGTTCTCGCCACCGCCAGGGTTCTCGCCGCCGCCCGGGTTTTCGCCGCTGCCGTCATCCATGGCACCGAGATACCAGACGTTACCGCCGGTATGGCCGTCCTTATCCTGCTGGCTGTACAGGGTGTACATGTAGGTACCGCCATCCACGAATCGGGTGCTTCGGCCGGACGCCGTGACCAGTTCAAAGTCAATGTCACCACCCTTCTCATGAATCAGATTCAGCGTCAGGTCATCGTGGCTCGATATCTCTTTACCGGAGTCAGCCACGGCAAGACCAAACTGGCCTGAGCCCTGCTCAATCGTGACGAAGTTGCCGTCTTTATCAGCCAGTGAGGTGTTCAGGAGGAAGTTCCCGGTGCCGTTCAGCTCCATAATCGTCAGCTTTGCAAATTTGCCGTCGCTGTTGCGCAGGAAGTTGACGTTGCCGCCGTCCATGGTGAGGTTACCGACCTGAGCCGTGTCCAGGCTGGCTGTGGCATCAGTAAGGTCGCTGACTGAGAGGGTGCCCCCCGAGATGTTGACGTCCGTTGCGAGAGCGCCGGCGTCCATCAGCAGTACGCCACCGGCGTTCACGCGGGTTTCGCCGTCGGCCACTGCTCCAGTCATCAGCCAGGACTGCCCGCCGTGGATGGTGGTGTCAGTAGTTTTACCGCCAATTTGGACGACCTGACCACCACCACTGATGGTTGTGCCAGTGGCCGAGCCGCCACTTGAGACGTACTGAGAACCACTATTGATTGTGGTGGAGGTGGCCGAGCCGCCATCATAGACGTGCTGTTCACCAGCACTGTTGATAGTGGTGTCAGTGGCCGAACCTCCATTGAAGACGTCCTGATACCCCCAACCGTTGATAGTGGTAGAGGTGGCCGAGCCGCCGCTGGAGACACGCTGAACACCACCGCTATTAATTGTGGTTAAAGTGGCAGCTCCGCCATTGAAGACGTGCTGATTCCCCCAACCGTTGATAGTGGTAGAGGTGGCCGAGCCGCCGCTGGAGACGTACTGTTGCCCCCAACCGTTGATAGTGGTAGAGGTGGCCGAGCCGCCGCTGGAGACGTACTGTTGCCCCCAACCGTTGATAGTGGTAGAGGTGGCCGAGCCGCCGCTGGAGACGAACTGTTGCCCAGCACCACTGATAGTGGTATCAGTGACTGAGCCGCCAGCGTAGACATACTGATACCCCAAACCGTTGATAGTGGTAGAGGTGGCCGAGCCACCACTTGATACATTCTGAACACCACCGCTATTAATTGTGGTTAAAGTGGCCGAGCCACCACTGGAGACGCGCTGTAGCCCACCACTGTTGATAGTGGTAGAGGTGACCGAGCCATAGACGTTCTGATAACTATCGCTGCTGATAGTGGTGTCAGTGGCCGAGCCGCCACTTGATACATTCTGAACACCACCGCTATTAATTGTGGTTAAAGTGGCAGCTCCACCACTGAAGACGTACTGATAACCACCACCACTGATGGTTGTGTCAGTGACCGAGCCGCCGCTGGAGACACGCTGAAAACCACCGCGGTTGATAGTGGTGTCAGTGGCCGAGCCGCCGCTGGAGACGTGCTGTTCACCAGCGCGGTTGATAGTGGTGTCAGTGGCCGAGCCGCCATTGTAGACGTGCTGAGAACCACTAATGATTGTGGTAGTGGTGGCCGAGCCGCCCCTGAAGATGTGCTGTTCACCAGCACTGTTGATAGTGGTGTCAGTGGCCGAGCCGCCGCTGTAGACACGCTGAAAACCCCAGTCGTTTATGGTAGTAGTATTTACAATGCCCCCATTGCTGACAATCTGTTCACCACCGCTGTTGATTGTGGTAAAGGTGGCCGAGCCGCCACTGGAGACGTACTGAGCACCAGCACTGTTGATAGTGGTGTCAGTGGCCAAGCCGCCACTGTTGACGCGCTGTTCACCATCATTGATAGTGGTAGAAGTAGCCGAACCTCCACTCAAGACGACCTGATAACTACCACCATTGATAGTGGTAGAAGTAGCCGAGCCGCCGCTGGAGACGTACTGATAACCACCACTGATGGTTGTGTCAGTGGCCGAGCCGCCACTTGAGACGTACTGACCACCACTATTGATTGTGGTAGAGGTGGCAGAGCCGCCGTTGTAGACGTACTGACCACCACCATTGATAGTGGTAGAGGTGGCCGAGCCGCCACTGAAGATGTGCTGATTACCAGCATTGATTGTGGTAGAGGTGGCAGAGCCGCCGCTGGAGACGTACTGATAACCACCACGGATGGTTGTGTCAGTGGCCGAGCCGCCGTTGTAGACGTACTGACCACCACTATTGATTGTGGTAGAGGTGGCAGAGCCGCCGCTGGAGACGTACTGCTTCCCGCCACTGATGGTTGTGTCAGTGGCCGAGCCTCCACTGAAGATGTGCTGTTCACCAGCACTGTTGATAGTGGTGTCAGTGGCCGAGCCGCCACTTGATACATTCTGAATACCACCGCTATTAATTGTGGTTAAAGTGGCAGCTCCGCCATTGAAGACACGCTGGGTGCCACCACTATTGATGGTTGTGGTGCTCACTTTGGCACCATTGACTTGTTGGGTGCCTCCGTTGTTGATAGTCGTGGAGGTGGCCGTATCGCCTGACCACAGAAACTGGTTGCCCGTTAACGTCACGCCCACATAATCTGTAGCCATGGCTGGCCCGGAAGGCAGCAGCATTGCACCCAGCAGCAAAGCCAGTGCGCTTTTCTTCGGCGCCAGCTTCGGCCGACCGGATCCGGTTGCCAGTTCAGAGGTGACCACCCATTGCTGGCGCGACTCGCACCAGACCGTGGTATATATTTTGTTCATATTTACGTACCTTATTTATCAATAAAATCGCAATGCAGGCAGCCTGATATTTAATTAATCTCCAGCCGGTTATCTGACACACAGGTAGCCGCCGCCATTTCTGACGAAAAATATTTACGCATCTGGCCTATATCGCGCAGGTTTAGCTTGATAGCCATTATTCGCACGCGTGAATACAGCGTTTTATGGTTTAACTTCATCGCACGCGCCATGCTTGGCACATCCCTGTACTTTAAAATTTCATTAGCAATTAGCTTCTCTTTGTGTGTCATCATGCTCAGCTTCGTATAAGATCGTATGTACTTCACTGCAAACGCATAATTTGGCACCCTGGCTGTCCGTATCACCTTTTTAAGGCGTAACAGAGAATCAAGGACATGAAAGGCGGTGATCGAAATCAGCATTTTTGAAAGAATGCCTGTGCCTTTCAGGAAATATATTTTCTGCTCACGATGTAAATTCGCATCCTTCATGACCTTCAATAATTCATATAGCGAATAATATGAATCGATATCCACTACACAAATATCTTTGCATTTATATTCGCTCAGGATTTCCTGAAACGCATGACAGATAAATACATTCCTGGTGAGAATGATATTTTTCATAAGGAGACCGTAATTAAATAAAAAAGGGGGCACAGTGAGAGGCATATCCTCTCACTGTGACTGTCAGCGATTAAAATCCAAACCGGATCCCCACCACGCCCTGGACCGGCGCCTCGACGTGGCTGCCCTGACGGTAGTTTGCCTCACCGTACAGAGTCACATCTTTGCCCACGTCAACCGACGCGCCCAGGCCGTACCTGCCTGACGTGCCTTTGACGTTGTTGTCAAAGCGGTTACGCCCGTTGATCGTTACTTCATTCGAGTCAGCAAACTCATGCACCACCGCAGCGGACAGGTAAGGTTTGAACTCAGTTGCTCCCAGGCTGAACTTGCCGGCAAGCTTCGCACCCGCCTCACCCGTGACGGAACGCGGGGTCCCGGTACTGCCCTTCATGCCGTTACTGAGCTTCACGTCCTCACCGGTCATCTGCACGAACGACATCCGGGCATAAGGAGTGAGGCTCAGGTCGTCACTGATGCTGAACTGGTATCCCCCTTCCACGGCGGTACTGAGCGCATACTGCGTCCAGTCGCCACCGGTAATGCCCCCGTTGGTCATGACCGCCCTGAGCTTGTTGTTCAGGCGGTTACCCTTCACCACCCCGTCAGCGTAGAAGCCGCTGGCATCAAACCAGGTCGCATACAGGCCGAGGCCGTAGCTGTCGATTTTGCTTTTACCGCCGCGGGCATGCTTCACCGTGTTGTCGCTGTAAGACATGAACGCACCCGTGACAAGGCTGCCGCGCTCAAAGTCAGTCCGGATGTCGGCACCGATTTCCAGTCCGTTCTGGTTCAGGGTGTAGGCTGCGCCGTTGCTGGTATCCGTGTGGTTCTTGCTGCCGAGATAATGACCCCAGACGCTGCTTTCCGGTCCGGTTTTGTCCAGGCTCGCGCGATACGTGCGAAGACCATCCAGCTCGCCATGGATCACGTTCAGACCGGCATTGGACATGGCCAGAACAGCGTCGGTTGCTGGGGTGGTCATCGGCTTCTTGCCGCCGCTGCCGTTACCGCCCGCGTTGCCGTTGTCGCCACCGCCAGGATTTTCACCTCCGCCAGGATTTTCACCTCCGCCAGGGTTTTCACCACCGCCAGGGTTCTCACCACCGCCAGGGTTCTCACCACCGCCAGGGTTCTCGCCACCGCCAGGGTTCTCGCCGCCGCCCGGGTTCTCACCGCCGCCAGGGTTCTCACCGCCGCCAGGATTTTCACCACCGCCAGGATTTTCACCGCCGCCCGGGTTCTCACCGCCGCCAGGGTTCTCACCGCCGCCAGGGTTTTCGCCGCCGCCCGGGTTCTCACCACCGCCAGGGTTCTCACCGCCGCCAGGGTTCTCGCCACCGCCAGGGTTTTCACCGCCGCCAGGGTTTTCACCGCCGCCAGGGTTCTCACCTCCGCCAGGGTTTTCACCTCCGCCAGGGTTTTCACCACCGCCAGGGTTCTCACCACCGCCAGGGTTCTCACCACCGCCAGGGTTCTCGCCACCGCCAGGGTTCTCGCCGCCGCCCGGGTTCTCACCGCCGCCAGGGTTCTCACCGCCGCCAGGATTTTCACCACCGCCAGGATTTTCACCGCCGCCCGGGTTCTCACCGCCGCCAGGGTTCTCACCGCCGCCAGGGTTTTCGCCGCCGCCCGGGTTCTCACCACCGCCAGGGTTCTCACCGCCGCCAGGGTTCTCGCCACCGCCAGGGTTTTCACCGCCGCCAGGGTTTTCACCGCCGCCAGGGTTTTCACCGCCGCCAGGGTTCTCACCTCCGCCAGGGTTTTCACCTCCGCCAGGGTTTTCACCACCGCCAGGGTTCTCGCCACCGTTATCCATGGCACCGAGATACCAGACGTTACCGCCGGTATGGCCGTCCTTATCCTGCTGGCTGTACAGGGTGTACATGTAGGTACCGCCATCCACGAATCGGGTGCTTCGGCCGGACGCCGTGACCAGTTCAAAGTCAATGTCACCACCCTTCTCATGAATCAGATTCAGCGTCAGGTCATCGTGGCTCGATATCTCTTTACCGGAGTCAGCCACGGCAAGACCAAACTGGCCTGAGCCCTGCTCAATCGTGACGAAGTTGCCGGCTTTATCAGCCAGTGAGGTGTTCAGGAGGAAGTTCCCGGTGCCGTTCAGCTCCATAATCGTCAGCTTTGCAAATTCACCGTCGCTGTTGCGCAGGAAGTTGACGTTGCCGCCGTCCATGGTGAGCTTACCGACCTGAGCCGTGTCCAGGCTGGCTGTGGCATCAGTAAGGTCGCTGACTGAGAGAGTGCCCCCGGAGATGTTGACGTCCGTTGCGAGAGCGCCGGCGTCCATCAACAGTTCGCCACCGGCGTTCACGCGGGTTTCGCCGTCGGCCACTGCACCGTTTCTCAGCCAGGACTGGCCGCCGTTTATAGTTGTGTCGGTGGTTTTACCGCCGCTGGTGATATACTGATAACCACTATTGATGGTGGTATCAGTGACCGAGCCGCCACTGTAGACGGCCTGATAACCAGCGTTGTGGATTGTGGTAGAGGTGGCAGAGCCCCCGGAGACGTACTGAGCACCACCGCTGTTGATGGTGGTATCAGTGACCGAGGCGCCACTGAGGACAGTCTGATAACCAGCACTGTTGATTGTGGTCGAGGTGGCCAAGCCGCCGCTGGAGACGTACTGCCTGCCACCACTTTTTATATCAGTAGAGTCGACCCGCCCACCACGAGAGACATGTTGAGCACCACCGCTGTTGATAGTTGTGAAAGTGGCCGATCCACCACCACCCAGGACGCCGATGACCTGAGTACCAGCGTTGATGGTAGTAGAAGTAGACAAACCTCCATCATAAATATCCTGAGAACCACTGTTGATGGTCGTTGAGAAAGCCGAGCCACCAAAGAAGATACTCTGAATACCACCACTGATGGTTGTGTCAGTGGCCGAGCCTCCACTGTAGACGTACTGAGCACCACCGCTGTTGATAGTGGTAAAGGTGGCCGAACCTCCACCGGAGACATGCTGATTCCCTCTACCATTGATAGTGGTATCAGTGGCCGAGCCGCCATTGCGGACGTGCTGACCACCACCACTGATGGTTGTGTCAGTGGCCGAGCCGCTGACGTACTGATAACCACCGCTGTTGATGGTGGTATCAGTGGCCGAGCCGCCATTGTAGACGTGCTGTTGCCCACCGCTGCTGACGGTTGTAATCGAGGCAACGCCGCCGCTGGAGACGTGCTGAACCCCCCAACCGTTGACAGTGGTAGAGGTGGCCGAGCCGCCATTGGAGACGTGCTGATAACCACTAATGATTGTGGTAGTGGTGGCCGAGCCGCCACTGTAGACGCGCTGTTGCCCACCACCATTGATAGTGGTAGAGGTGGCCGAGCCGCCGTTGTAGACGTACTGAGAACCACTATTGATTGTGGTAGTGGTGGCCGAGCCGCCGCTGGAGACGCGCTGTACACCACTGTTGATAGTGGTAGAAGTTGCCGAACCTCCACTGGAGACGTGCTGACCACCACCATTGATTGTGGTAGAGGTGGCCGAACCTCCACTGGAGACGTACTGATAACCACCACTGATGGTTGTGTCAGTGGCCGAGCCGCCACTGAAGATGTGCTGCTCACCAGCACTGTGGATAGTGGTGTCAGTGGCCGAGCCGCCATTGTAGACGTGCTGTTGCCCACCGCTGCTGACGGTTGTAATCGAGGCAACGCCGCCGCTAAAGACGCCTTGAGCCCCGCTGTTGATTATAGTAGAGGTGGCCGAGCCATAGACGTGCTGAGAACCACCACTATTTATGGTAGTAGAGGTGGCTGAGCCGCCGCTGGAGACGTGCTGAGTACCACCATAGATTGTGGTCGAGGTAGCCGAGCCGGCGCTGGAGACGTACTGAATACCACCACTGATGGTTGTGTCAGTGGCCGAACCGCCACTGGAGACGTACTGAATACCACCACTGTTGATTATAGTAGAGGTGGCTGAGCCTCCACTTAATACATCCTGATAACCACCATTGATATTGGTAGAATTGGTCGAACCTCCATTGGAGACGTACTGACCACCACCATTGATTGTGGTAGAGGTGGCAGAGCCTCCATTAATGACGTACTGACCACCGCCACTGATGGTTGTGTCAGTGGCCGAGCCGCCACTGGAGACGAACTGAGCACCACCATTGATAGTGGTAGAAGTTGCCGAACCTCCACTGGAGACGTGCTGATAACCACCATTGATGGTGGTGTCAGTGACCGAACCTCCACTGGAGACGTGCTGACCACCACCATTGATAGTGGTAGAAGTAGCCGAACCTCCACTGGAGACTTGCTGACCACCACCATTGATAGTGGTAGAAGTAGCCGAACCTCCACTGGAGACGCGCTGATAACCACCGCTGTTGATGGTAGTAGAAGTGGCCGAGCCGCCACTGGAGACGCGCTGACTACCACCGCTGTTGATGGTGGTATCAATCGCTTTACCACCGCTGCCAATGTCCTGTAATCCACCGTCGATAATCGTGGAGGAGGCAATGCCGTTGCCAAAGATAGCCTGGATACCACCGTTGCTGATGGTCGTAGAGGTGGCCGAGCCGCCAATATAAACGTGCTGCCTGCCGCCACTGCTTACTGTGGTATCTGTGGCAGAGCCGCCTTCAACATTCTGAGTGCCATCACTGTTAATGGTCGTGACAGTAGCTGTACCGCCATCGTAAACGAATTGCTCTCCGCTGGAGTTAATAGTAGTGGACGTAGCAGAGCCAAGGGCGTCGATGAGCAGCTGACCACCGCTGTTAATGGTCGTTGAGGTGGCCGTATCGCCTGAATACAGCTCCTGAGTACTCCCGTCTAACGTAACCCCTTCATAATTCACAGCCATAGCTGGCCCTGAAGGCAGCAGCATTGCACCCAGCAGCAGTGCCAGCGCGCTCTTTTTAGGCGTCAGCTTTGGGCGACCGGACCCGGTTGCCAGTTCAGAGGTGACAATCCACTGCTGGCGCGACTCGCACCAGACCGTGGTATATATCTTGTTCATGTTTATTTTCCTTACTTATCAACTAATCCTGAATGCAGACGATCCACCATGCCGATGACCTGTTTACCGGTTATCAGACTCGTGCACTCGTACTGTCGGGGGGTATTCTTGTGATGCGGACACCACAAATAATCCACGTGGTCAAAATCAACGGACGTGTCATCCCAGCAGCCGTTACAGCCATGGCTGCTGAACACTCGCCAGGGAGTGTAAAATTCGCTATTGGGGAGGCTGAATCCGCTGATTAACACCACCGGGATACCGGAAGCCCAGGCAAGCCATGACAGCCCGCTGCCCAGCCCGATAAAGAAGCTCGCATGCTTTAACAGGTCCACCCGCTCCTGAAGCGGAATATTGCCCGTGAAGTCTTCGGCACCCTGTGGAATGTGATTCCAGATGAAGCCCTGGCCATAATGTGCATGGCGGTCAATGCACAGCACCCGGTATCCCAGAGACTTAAGATGAGCAACGACCTCTGCCCAGCCATGGCCGTTATTCCAGTACTTTGCCTGGTTGGTTGACTGCGCGGCGATGCAGACGTACGGTTCCGCAATTTTCCGCTCCGCATCAAGCTTCAGGCGCGGCGGGCACTCCCGCGGATCTACTCCCAGGATGTAGCCGGCATTACGGTGGAAGCCGACCTTCCTGAAATCGATGGGCTGATGAGTGGTGTCGCCCTTAAAGAAAAGGCCGACATACCAGGACGCGTAGGGATTGAGCGTCTGCAGATTGTCCTTTGTGGAGAACGTGATCTCGGGATACTGCGCGCTGAGCAACTCGATGATTTCCTGCCCCATGACGCATTCGAGCTGACAGCGGTGCAGCTGGCGAAAGCGCTCTGCATAATGAAACCAGCCAAGCATGTCGCCCAGCGTGCCCGTCGGGAAAAAGATGACAACGGGCTTGTCTTTCATGTTCAGCGTTTCATCCAGGAGCGGAATCGCTTCTCCCTGGTGGAATACCTGGATACGAAAACGGACGTAATACTTTTTATTGCTGGTAACCCACCCACCTTCTGAATCGCAGCTGAAAAGAATATTGCCACTGTCATCATCCATTAAGATGACGTGCCATTTTCCTTCTGGCAGGTAAACGCGGGCGCCGTAATTAAAATCAAACAGAATACCTTCCGGCCCGGTACAGGTCGGCAACTCAGGCGGGTTCGGGAAGTTAGCAGACATAACTTATATATCCTCAGTAATAATTTAAATTGGTAGTGATGCAATAACCTGCACCACTGAATATTCAGTAATGTAATTTGTGGCAGCTTGAGAACTCTTTTATTTCAGATCTCAATGCGATTCAGACTTTACCTGTCTGCCTTACTGCAGGTGAGTAAAATGTTTTTGGCGTTTTAATTAATATTTAATCCAACGCCAGTGTTTGATGCTTAACGCGTTGTCATGATTCCAGAAGTCAAATGTGTCTACAAAACTCTCCCATGCTTAAAGGTTTTGAAAACAGATATCCCTGAAAAATCTGCACACCTCTCTCCTTTAAAAGCTCCAGCTGGACATTGTTTTCTATACCTTCTGCAACCACCTGGATTTGCAGTCTCTCGGACAGGGATATTATTGAATCGATGACAGCGGAATAAATCAGTGAACCATTACTGGCAACGGTCAGACATTTATCAATCTTGATTGTTGAGAAACCAGTATGCTCAATATATTTAAGGCACGCACTCCCGCTACCGAAATCATCAATAGCAAACCGAACGCCTGCATCGGAGAGTTGCTGCATTGTTTCAAGCGCAAAATCATCGAGAACCATTGTTCCACGCTCTACAATTTCAAGGATAACGGCTACCTTACCCTTAAAATGCTGATTAAAATCTTCAATAGCACTTATCACTCGTGGTGAGTTAAGTTGCTTTGAACAGATATTGAATGAAAGATGAAATCCTTCTGGTAACAGTTCCATATAGGGAGTGAAGTGATTTTTGACACTCTCAAGGAGCTCACACGTAACGTCGTTAATAATTTCACCAGACTCCATTAATGAAATATAACTTTCAGGCGTATACAGGATACCTTTCTTTTTTACTCTCAGCAGCACTTCCCCGCCAATTAGCTCCCGGGAGTTATATATTGGCTGTATATAAGGTATGAACTCTGCTTCGCTTAACTGGGCTGAAACAACCTTGTTTCTGACAGCTGTATGCCAGGAACTGAAGATGCTTTCAATTTTCATCAGTATCTTGATGAGTTTCATTTCTGTTAGCTCCTTATTCTCTACTGGCCACACCAGCCATCCTGCCCCAAGATTCGCTTAGTGAAGTCATCGCTTTTGCGTATTCTGGTGACTTCATTTTGTGGGGATATGGTATCCAGTCAATTCCTGAAGCGACAACATGTATCGCCAAACAACCTAATTACAAGTAAAAAATCCAAATTAAACACCAAATACAGATAATGTAACTACATAAAGTGCACAGCAAGGGGATTGTGGTATCATTGGAAACGAGTCGGCAGTATAAGTTTTCACCGGAAGTCTTCATCTTCTGGCCCCTTTAACCATGAGGCACGGAGAGTCGGAAATGGTTTATTTGATTGATATGCGGATTAAGTACCGTACTGAAGACGGCGCGATGTGGCTTAAGGACGATGAGGGTTCACTTATCGTCCTGACGGTGATAATGAACAGACTGCTTTCGTACCTGATTGAACAGCGTACTCAGGTTGTACCACGTGATGACCTGCTCCTTAACGTATGGGATTTACATGGCCTGCACTCTTCAAATCATACGCTGAACAAATACATTTCCGAGCTCAGGAAACAGTTCCGAATCTTTGGTGTCAGCACAGAGTGTATATCTACTATCCCCAAAATAGGTTTTATGTTTAACGGTGATGTGGACGTACAGATTATTGAAGATGCACCACAGGACATCATTACTGCCTCAGCCCCCGAAAGCGATACAGTTGAAATTGTTGACAGCACTGTAGAAAAAACAAAAGGGCCCTTTCTTTCCGGTCGCATATTTATAACAGCAGCAATGGTCCTGTGTGTCCTCGCAACGGCAATTTATTTTATGCTTGCTGGCGTAGTGCCCTGGAAAAACGTACAGATACCGAAGAACGATATGTCGACGTATTTTCTCTTCGACTATGGCCAGTGCCCGGTATACACCACTCAGAATAATTCCCCGGCGCTGTCAGAACGTAAAAAAATGATCTTCACCGAACTGGTCAAGGAGGGGGGGATTTCATGTCTGAATGGCACGACCTTCCTGTACCAGGTTTCCGAGGCTTATCTTTACGGCCGCGAAGGCCGGGCATTTATCAGCCGATGTACCTTGAAGGACAATGAATACATTTCCTGTCTGAATTATTACTGGAGTGGTTATGAACGCAGGATTTAAAAAAAAATGGATAACCTTATTTATCTCAGGGCTGATAATCATAGCCGCTGGGTTGACGTGGCTTAAGCGTTCACAGAAACCCGGCCTGACAATAAACTGTTCAACCATTCTTCATTATGATCATGCTAATCCGGATTATATTTCCACGCTGGAGTTAACATTCAGGCTGGACAGTGATTTTGAAGGGCTGGTTGTGCTCTCCGGTAGTATCGGGACCGCAAGTGGCAAGCAGACGGTCTCACGTAACATTATGTTTGACTATGACATTAAGACGCCGGGAGAAATAGTTGTGAGCAACATGCGTCATATTAAAACAGCACGGGATAATGCAGATGATGAGATTATCGAAAAGAGTTTTTTCTTTGTTCCTGAAGGCACAGAACGCCAGTTACGATTAAGCTCTACAGCCAATGCCTGGCTTTTGGGGAATCCGCAGTCACCTTTTGCACTGTGTGTGAATAAAAAAAACTGAGCGGAGCGCGTTCCTGCCGCAGGCTTGACGCGGACGTCTGAGTCCGGGTCAGGATTTATCGTTCCGGATGCGGATTAACCAGGCTCCAGAAATCTGACGCCTTACTCGCAAATGGAACCCTGTTCATTTTATTACACATAAACTTTCTTTCTGTGCTTCCGCAGCGCTAATGCCCATTCAGCAATAAACACCCCCCTTTTGTGCTCGGGCTGCATTAGTTCCGCTTTTCTTCCCTCTGGATCCGAAAATTGGCAAACAGGATCTGTGAGCCTGCAGTCTTAATGCGTGATTGTACCTTCAGGAACCGAAATTCCGAATACTGAACGTCTGCCACGGACAGGAATGGCGATAGTCACCGGCTCAAGTGCTGTGAACTATACTCAGCCAGACTCAGGCACATACTTGCCTGTTTATAAAATTCTGAACAGTCCAGGAGAGCACATGCAGGCACCCGGTATTCCGGAGAATGAAGAACAGAGACTGAAGTCCCTGTATATTACCGGTCTTCTTGATACCCGTGATGATGAACGCTTTGAACGCCTGACGCGGCTGGCCCGCAAAGCCTTTCAGGTTCCGGTGGCCCTGATTAGCCTGCTGGATCGCGAGCGCCAGTGGCTCCTCGCCTGTCAGGGCGTCGGCGTGCGCGAAACCCCACGTGATATTTCGTTCTGCGGGCACGCCATTCTGCAGAGGGGGCCTTTTATCATTCACGATGCGGCTGCCGATGCCCGGTTTCACGATAATCCTCTGGTCACCGGTGAGCCCCACATCCGGTTCTACGCCGGCCAGCCGGTGAGCCTGCCGGACGGCACGGTGGCCGGCACGCTGTGCCTGATCCACACCTCTCCCCGTGACTTCTCGGATGAGGACATTGCGTCCCTCCGGGACCTGGCCTGTATCGTAGAGGACGAATTCGAGGCCATCAGCATGACCATGACGGACAGCCTCACGGGCATTCCCAACCGGCGCGGGTTTTACCGCGCCGGCGAAAAACTCTTTCGCGCGATGAACCGGCAGGATGCGTCGTTCAGCCTCATCTATTTCGATCTGGACAAATTTAAACCGGTGAACGATCTCTGGGGACACGCTGAGGGTGACGAGGTGCTGAAGGTCTTTGCCGGCTTTTTACATCAGCACCTCGAACCGGGCGAAATTGCAGGCCGCCTCGGCGGGGATGAGTTTGCCGCCCTTCTTCGGCGGGACGGTAACACCGTCTCTTTTCTGGACGCACTGAGTGCCAGTCTCGATCATTACAATGACACCTCGGGTAAGCCCTACAACATCAATTTCTCCTTTGGCGAACTGATCAATAACGCAGACCAGTATGCGACGCTGGCGGAGATGATCGGTAAATGTGACGAAGTGATGTACCTGAAGAAAAAACGAAAGATCTTGTCACAGAAAACAGAACCTTGACCCCTATTTCCCTGCTGACCCCGCTCCACGGACCCGCGGTTCAGCCGTACAGCAAAACACACCTTTTTTTGATTTCATGACGCATAATTCATTTTTAGTTGCTTCTTGAGCAATAATGCGTTCCCGATAGTAATTTGCATTAATTAGTGCTTTATCTGCATGTGCGGCATCTTTTTGACGAACTAAGTTGAAGTAAGTCAGTAGCTAGCTAAAACCAAAGCATTAGCGCAAGACGAGTCACTGCCTTATGAGGTTTTGAGTTGTTTTGAGCTGATTTTTTGCCCCAACTATGCCCCATCATCAAAATCTTGCGAGCGTTTTTCCATTATCCACTTCCGGACGTTTACCCTCCATCCAAATCCGTTCAAACTCTTTGCATCACTCCCAACTACAGCATCAGGACGATGAAACAGAAAACCTACCACTACATCAGAGGCAGCGATGTTGTTCGCGACGGAATGTTCCTTGAGCTCATAGAGGCGGATACCTCCCCGCAAAAGCAACTCGCTGAAGTTTTCTACTCGGAAGTAACACACGAGCTAACCCTGACCTATCAGGAACCCGACATCCCAATCTCAGTGATGAACGATTTCATGGATGCCGCATTGAAACTTCTGCCGCCGGAAAAAACGGGATAACACCTATACTTTCAGTCTGACTGACTGGAGGTTTCTATGTGTGGACGTTTTGCACAAGCCCAAACCCGCGAAGAATATCTGGCATACCTGGCCGATGAAGCCGATCGCGACATCGCATACGACCCGGAACCCATTGGACGTTACAACGTGGCACCAGGTACCAAAGTCCTGCTGTTGAGCGAACGCGACGAACAGCTGCATCTCGATCCGGTTCTCTGGTCCTACGCGCCCGGGTGGTGGGATAAGCCGCCACTGATTAACGCGCGCGTCGAGACGGCGGCTACGAGTCGCATGTTCAAACCGTTATGGCTGCATGGACGGGCGATTTGTTTCGCAGATGGGTGGTTCGAATGGAAGAAGGAAGGAGACAAGAAACAGCCCTACTTCATTCACCGTGCCGACGGCCAGCCAATATTTATGCCATCGATCGGCAGCACACCATTTGAGCGCGGCGATGAAGCAGAAGGTTTTCTCATCGTGACATCTGCAGCTGATAAAGGTTTGGTCGACATTCACGACCGCCGACCACTTGTTTTGTCACCAGAAGCGGCCCGGGAATGGATACGGCAGGACGTTGGAGGGAAAGAAGCGAAAGAGATTGCATCTGACGGCTCTGTACCAGCTGAGATGTTTATCTGGCATGCTGTGACCCGTGAAGTAGGAAGAGTAAAAAATCAGGGGAGAAAATTGATAGAACAAATAGATATATAATCTGATGTACTTTTGATGTGCACTTTATATTTGGTTCAACATTATCTTACTTTAAGAAATAAATATATTTGCAGCCATCGAACCACTAAGCTCATTTATACGATAAAATTCAACACGAACGCCAGGTTTTAACGTTTGGCTTTCATTATTACTCAATGCAGAAATATGTAAAAAAAACATCTTTTCTGCCATCTGATGGGATAATCAATCCCTTTCCGCTCTTGAAGTCAAAACTTTTGACAATTCCTGTCATTTTACGAGAAAAATATTTTCCTAATGGCAATCCAGATTGAACTATACAGGATTGGTTAATAATAGCTAATCCTATTTTAACGGCCTTCTGGAAGGCTAAAATAAAATTTGCTTAATCATTCAACACGTGCCTTAATGGTTTGACTGATTCGTTGCGATGATGAATCTAACTTTTCCAAAAGCCGTTCTCATAACCAGGTGTTATCTCTGATACCTCCTCCTCTTGAGTCCATACGTATACCCTAATACGTTTCTTATCATGAGCTTGCTTGTCAGTTTAAATATTCATACGGAGTTTGTATGTCATCTAAAATCATAGGTCTTGTTAAGTGGTTTAACGAAGATAAGGGGTTTGGTTTTATCTCCCCACTCGATGGAAGTAAAGATGTTCTTGTTCACACTTCTTCCCTGCTGGGAGAAACATTTAATACTCTATTTGAAGGACAAAAAGTCAAATTCGCTATCATAGCTGGAACTAAAGGTCCAATCGCTGCCAATGTAACACTTTGCGATAGATAATTTTTAGATGGTTTACTTAAGCCAGCATGACTTTATCAGTGGAAGGTGATTGCTCGGTTACGCACATCATTACAACAGGCCAGCATATTTACTTACTATCAAGTTTGCTGACCGATGTGATGAAATGCAGGACTGCTGCATGAACAGTCTCAAAGCAGAAGCTAACTGCTTATAAAATATTAAAGTGCGTAAGAGGTTAGGCAGCCTCTAAAAGCATCACTTCTTATTTTTTATTAATTTTTTAGAAGCGCTGGGAAGATTTGAATAAAGCACAGCAGTACGGGCACACCAATTGAGCCCCCTTTTGTACACGATTGTAACTATGTTCGGAATCTTTTGAGCATTTTGGACAAAGACATTTTACTAAATAATTTCGGCGGAATTGAGTGTTTTTACGTGCAGACATAGACTTCTCCAGTTCAAATGGACCGTTACAGTACACGTTAAGGCAGTATAATGCTTGTTTTAATTTCGAAAGAGGCAAAAAAAATGGACAAAAAGAACCCTTTCGAACACCTGCAGGGGCTAAAAACCCTCAAAGTACATGGTGATATATGAAAAAAGTAATCATTTTTTTTAATGGTAAGCCAGGTAAAGTTATCACTGTGCTTAAAGGTGTGACATCAATACGCGAAGAATATCCTAATGGAGAAGTGATAAACCTTCAGATAATGTCAGCAGGTTTACCCTCTTTAACAGGTGACCATGAAGTGGCCCATGTGGCATCAGATCGAGAGCTTACCTCTCAGGAAATATTAGATGCTGCGCAGAAGTATCTTTGACGTTAGGGATTCAACACCGACATTCATGAAATCATTATTATAACTACGTTTAATTATTATAGCCTGCTTAACGCAGGCTTTTTTTACCCCCACACAAACATTTATAATTAAGACATATACATCCAACACCATGGCAATATGACTTTATTGCTGAAGCAACCATAAGGCTTCCATGAAAATCCTACATTACACAGTATTAATAGTAATTGAAGCACGAGCCTCAGATAATAATATCAACCCTCTTCTCTTGGGTCTCTTGCATGACCGGAACTATTCAAGTAAGTCAAACCGAGGTGTCAAACTTCCATCCCATGCATTCATTGGTTCAGAGGGTCAGGCAGTTTTAGAGTGGGAGTCTGAAAAAGATGGAGCAGAAAAACTAAAAAAAAGACTCTACCAGATGCTGCATGGAATTACACGTTTAGAAGAATCTCCCACAGCAATTTTTCTAATGATTTGCCCAGAAGACAAAACCTTAACCTTTGTTTCAAGACTTAAAGTCAAAAAATGAACATCGATATTTTAACCTTCGCCATCTGAAAATACTTTGACCGTGCAAACTGCGAAAAAAATCATGAGGCACATCAGTAATTATTGTATCATTTGCTAAGCATTGCTGTTACATTCGGTTTAATGATGAATCCTCCTCAGCGGCAGGGCTAATTAACCTGATGATTTGTATATCAAGCGACTCATCGTGAATTTCTGAAGCAGCGAGTCACGAGTGGTTAGTTCAATGACTCACCGGGAGGCACCCGGCATCATATCCATAAGCCCCTGTATAATTGCAGGGGCTTATTTACATTACAAAAGCATAGTAGTAGACATATTACTGTTAATACTCATACCCGATAATTAGATTCGAATGAATAGACCGTTTAAAGAATCATCTAACTTTTATTAGGTCTGAATACCTCGTAGTATATCGTGGAGATAACATATCCCGTTTCATCTGCCACTGTTGCTGTATGCCCTGCCCTGCAAAATAGAGCGTTCCTTTCCCGCCTTTTGCGTTCAGGTGATCGAGCACTTCCATCAACCTTTCACTGTCGGCCCGCGGCGCGTTCTCGTCAAACAGATTAAGCTGGGCCACACCTTGACTGAAGAAGTCCCCGAGCATAATACCGGCTTTCTGGTACCGGTGACCATTCTTCCAGATTTTATCCAGGCACTTTACCGCAGCGTTGATAATATCGCGGGAATCCTGAGTGGGGGTAAGAAGTTTCATAGATGCACTGTTACCGTAATACGGCTCATTTAGGGCAAAGGGTGATGTCTTCACGAACGCCGAGATAAAACGGCAATACTGGTGCTCACCACGCAGTTTTTCAGCACCCCGCGCTGCATAGGAGCAAATGGCCTGCCTCATTTGTTCGTAATCAGTGACGCGTTCACCGAATGACCGGCTGCAGACGATTTCCTGCTTTGCAGGCGCAAATTCCTCCAGATCGAGACAGGGCTCACCGCGCAGTTCTCGGACGGTTCGCTCCAGGACGACATTGAAGTGCTTTCGAATAATCCACGTACTCTGCTCAGAGAGGTCCAGAGCCGTTTTAATGCCCATGGCGTTTAGCTTCTTGCTGATACGCCTACCGACGCCCCATACGTCCTCTACCGGCACGATAGCCAGTAATCGGCGCTGGCGATCGATATTGGACAGGTCCACTACCCCGCCGGTCTGCCGCTGCCATTTCTTTGCAGCGTGGTTGGCCAGCTTCGCCAGTGTCTTTGTCTGGGCAATCCCGACTCCGACAGTAAGGTGCGTACGCTTCAGAACTGTAGCGCGGATCTCTTTGCCGAACTCAGTCAGGTCCCGGCAGTTGCGAACACCGGTCAGGTCGCAAAAAGCTTCGTCGATACTGTAAATTTCGACACGAGGGCTCATTTCCTCAAGCGTCGTCATCACACGGTTCGACATGTCTGCATAGAGCTCATAGTTGCTGCTGAAGCAAACAACACCAGCGCGCCGGAACAACTCTTTTTGCTTGAAAAACGGCTCCCCCATGGTAATTCCAGCGGCCTTGGCCTCGGGGCTGCGCGCGATTACACAGCCATCATTATTCGAGAGCACGACCACCGGCCGCCCCCTCAGATCAGGTCTAAACACCGTCTCGCATGATGCGTAGAACGAATTCACATCACAGAGTGCAAACATGCTCAGTTCGCAGATTTCACGATAAAAGTCACGACACCGAACACATCAAGCGTGTCCTCGCTGCCGACAATTATCGGCGAGTAAGCGCTGTTCATCGGTATGAGCTGGACTGTCGGGCGTAGCTGCAGGCGCTTAACTGTAAACTCCCCTTCTACCGCGGCGATAACGATATCTCCATGCTCAGCTGTGCGCGAACTGTCCACAACCAGCAGGTCACCGTCACTGATCCCTGCTTCTATCATTGAGTCGCCAGCGGCCTTAACGAAATACGTTGAACTTGGGTGAGCGACAAGTAACTCATTAAGATCAATGCGCTGTTCAACGTAATCAGCTGCAGGGCTTGGGAAACCACACTGCACTAAGTCACTGAAAAGCGGAAGAGTAATAATTTCTCGCAGTTCTGCAGGCCTGGTGAACTCCATAATGCACACCTCGAATACTGTTTTTATATACAGTAGTTTTATTTACCAGGGTACGCAAGACACCGGATACGCTGTGACTGTTTAAAGCTTCGCCGTTTCGTTTGTAAGTTTCTCTCTCACTTCAGATTATGGTTATTGTAAATTTTCCGGCTGAACGTTCATGTGAACAAAATTAAGCCTGTTTAGAAGGAGGGAACTTTTTATACAGTGTGCAGACAGCCACATCGTAAATGATCGCCACCTGCTTCCTTTCAACCCCATCAGCAATGAGCCTCCCGGCCTGTGCCCATTGTTCGGCTGTTAACTTCGGACGCCTGCCGCCAATTCGCACCTTTTCCCTCGCAGCCGCCAAACCTGACCGGGTGCGTTCAACTATCAACTCCCTGTCCATTTCTGCGAGAGCAGACATAATATGAAAAATGAAACGCCCCATCGGACTTAAGGTATCGATGCTGTCAGTGAGGCTCTTGAAGTGAATACCGCGCTTTCGAAGCTCGTCCACCAGCAGCACCTGATTTCGCATGCTACCGGTGCACAGGGAGCACCGGCAGACTCCTGTCATTTCTTCAGAACTGACCACACGATTAACTATACCCAGAACATCAACAATCTGAATGAACCTGGCTTGTTTCCGCAGATGATTAACTTCTCTACCGCCGTTACCCCCCCGAGCCACTGGTAGTGATGACCGAAGCCCCAGCAGTAACGACACGCGCCGCGACGATACTGCGAAAGCTGGTTTGCATCGAAGGTGGCTAGCTGCCACATCTGTTCGAGTACCTCATCGGCACTGCCAAGCGTGCGCGCAATGGACGCTTTTTGCTGCTGCGCAATAGCCTGCGCAACGTTAGGATTCGCTATAAGCTGACGACCGTAGTTTGGGTCACTATAACCAGCACGCGCAGCGGCGGCTGTGGCGTTATTGTCCTTCAGGTATTCAGCAATAAAGCGCTTTACCTTCGCGCTTAGCTTTATGTCCACCAGCTCATCTGCGCTTTTATCTTTCTGCGCAGTGCGCACTATCTTTCGCGGGTAAATTTTTGTATTTTGCGCAGCAGTTTTCTTGATATAGCGGCGAGCAGTTACATAATTAAGATTATGCGCCTCGCACCATTCCTTAGGGGATATGCCAGTAGCAGCGTGATCAGACAGGAACCGCTTCTGCAGCTCGCCCCAGTCCGGCTTAGCCATTGTTACCTCTAAACTGAATGAACTTTAGACGTCACTCACAGCTTCAGTATTTGAAGCAATGAAGTATTTTTCTCAAAGAAATCTTGAAATGAGGATTTAAGCTTATGAAATATGTATAACTACGATGACGTACAGAAAATCAAGACCAATCTCGAGTGGATAGTGCATCAAACCTCCGCCGAGTCTCATTTTCGCACTGAGCATGACCAATTAGTGATTTCCGATCTAATGGAACTCATCCAGACATATGAAACTCTTCTGGACCTCGTAAGTAAATTTGGTGCTTCTGTCTTAAACTCGGAAATCATAGCGGGACTATCAATAACAGAGGAGTTCATTGCTAAAGTTAAGCGAAATGAGGGTGCGATGTGAGCAACCAACACACTGAATGGCGATTGATTTGTATTTTGAAGCTTCAAACTAGTGGATTACAGTTTGAAGCTTGGGTTATTTAATTGCCGTACAGCCGATTGAAAAGCGCATTTTTCATCGCATCAGAATCAATCGGATCCACGTTTAACCAGGTCAATGTCTCACGATTCTTTTCTGCATTGAAATCAGAAAAAACACCATGGATATCACCGCTATCAGGTGAGTAGAGAACAGCAATATTCTGTTCTGGGCAACTGTGTGGTTTACACCCTGACAGGGCAATATACTTTTTGCCTGCAACTGTAACTTCGGTTGATGGCGTGCTCGTGCCACCATTTTTTACCCATGCAGGTAGTTTGTTTTTACTAATCAACTGAGAGTAGCTTTTAGAGGTGCTTTTTGCACTGGCGAAGTCAGAAAGATACTGCCCCTCGTTGGCAAGAGCACTGAACGAAACCAAAGCCATAGCAGCGATAATCACTTTACCTTTCATGTTAATCCTCATTCCATAAAGACACATCAACTCTATACCTTTGCAGTCGCTATGTCAGCCCTATGGATAATCAGAACATTTGATGTTTCTGCCCAGCCCAAATGATCAGGTAAGGATTATCCTAATCGCTACCGCTTATGCTTGTTGATTACTAGCTATTTGCCAGGCTGTTTAGGACTCTGATGAGGAGTTTGCCACTCCAGGGAAGCATCTATAAAAAGAGCAAGTGAAACTGAGACTCTGGTAGCCCTCCATGCGGGGGCTTTTTTTCAATGCTGTGCCACGCTTGTTAAATATTGAGTCTTTTCTACAATTTAATAGTGCTTTGCTATGTCAGGTAAAGCCGTCGTTCAGGAATACCCGTGTGCTCAAGGACGAGCCATCCCTGGTAATTTCTTTCCAGCTCGATCTGCCTTATGCCAGCGAAATTATTGTTGCCCTTCTCAATTACGGCCAGTAGCGGCATTATCCACGAGACCGCCTGACAGTACGTCATTGATCTGGCAGCAGCGGCACGATCATCGGCTGTGTCAGGTCTGTTGGTATCGGTGTGCAAGGCGCTGGCACGTAAACGGTGCGCGTATTCGAGCAACCCGCCAGCGATATCAGCAGAAACAGGCAGATCACAGGTTTTTTCACGGCGAAGAATCTCACGGTATTCGATTATGGTTTCTTCTGTACTGGTGTCGATCAGGGAGATAAGTCTGTTGGCATGTTCTGCAACCTGATTGAACCGATTAAAATTGAATGCCTGAGTAGCGATTAACTGCTCCTGCAGAGCATTGTCACTGCGAAGAACTTCGTTATCACTCTATAGGACATTGGCGTCTGAGCAACTTTTACCGAGTGCAGCTGATAGACCAGCATTAACCACAACCACGATTGGTAAAAGATTAAATTTCACTGGTCTATCCCCCAGCACGCCAACGCACTTTCCTGGTCTCGCCGCTCTACCTAACCGTAGCATCCATTCTTCTGGCCTTTAGTCATGCGGCAATCGCGACCACCGTCTTTAATCCACCAGCGAATTGCCTCGCATGCCCCGTGGCGGTCACCTGAATTATCGAGAATGACGGATGCCGGTGCACCAGCCAGTACGAGGCCCAGAACTGCTGTACTCGACTTTGCTCTGGATCCCATCACTCACCTTCCATTTGTAAGGCCTCAACGACCACGCTTGCAGCAGCTGGACGCTCGTTTAGGGATTTATCACCAACGCCTTTCAGGTAGTCATTGACCATTTTTGTTCGCTTCTCATCCTCTCTACGCCTGCGGTTTGCATCTACCCGCCCGTTAATGTAGGAGATAAGCAGACCAGCAGCGCCAAAGAACATGGACACCAGATCCTGAGTGGTAAATTCAATGGCTGACGCCAGAGCTGCTACCCACGCGAAGAACTGCGTGAAGATGTTCCCTGAATCATTCAATTTCATGGTCTCTCACCTCGCTAAGTGCGAGTGCTGTAGCTAGAAATAAAAAAGGCTGCCAAACGGCAGCCTGATGATGATAGATACTCTCCGGCGCTTCTTTCTTATTAGGAAAGCCATAGATTAAACAATCCTTAAGGAGAGTCATTTATACAAAAAATAATTAACTATCCACATAGTTTAAAAATGTTATTATTTACATTAAGTCATGGCTTTAGCTTTTGTGGATAAAAGAAAGACAAACGGGCAGAAGATGGAATTATTATTGCGGAGAGGAGTGATGTCGTTCTCCGCGCTTTTTTATCTCAAACGAGCTTGTATTGTTTCGAGGATCGTTTTGCTAAAACACATACTGAGGATTAGCACCCTTTCATAGCCCTGAGAACACTTACAAAACACAAAGGAAAAAAAAGCCTGCTCGGAAAAGCAGGCATAAATAGCTAAGTTGACAATAACTGAGGGAGTGGTGCCGGGTGCCTCCCGGTGGAAATGATCACAGCATTCATTTCCGCGCGCTGGTTAGACACTCTGGAGAAATGTCCTGCTGAACCGCCCCTCCGCTTAGGGAGATCCACCACAAAAAAGCTTTCAGAAACATCCATTCCGAAGGATGCTTAAGAAGCATATGTGCAGTATTGAGAATCTGCCACGTACTCGTTTGCTAACCAGATGGGACACACAAATTCCCAGATAGTTTTCAACGTCTATGGTAAATGGATGTCGGAACAAAACGGAGGCCGGGTAGCTCTGCTGAACAAAAATTTTGACTTCAATGCCCCACAGATGCCCCACAATAAAGTGGCCGGAATATTATTGAGTTATATTACATCCACTTATTCACATGTTAGTGTTTTATCATCACCAGTCTCACTTCTCCTCCGCCAGAATCCGTAAAATAACCAAGTCGGATCCCCACATAAAAGCCGGTTAAGCAAAAAGGTGAATGCGATTTTGGCGAGGCCTAATAGGAGGGATTACTGCAAGGGGGTATCGTCATTTATGAGCGAGGAGCGGACATCGTGTTACGGTAAGATCGCTGAACTCAAATGGCCACTAGAAACCTATCGTTCAAGTAGGTGTGTGGCAATTCCCCATCTGAGCGCAATGCATTTTCCATCAAAAAAATCTAAAACGGAGTAACTTGCATTGGGGTGAGCATATCGGGAAAAGTTATCGATAGTCCCTTCTTTAAGTATTGCCAGCACTCCCTGACTGACATGCCCATGCGAGACGATACATACGCACTGATGTTCTTTGGTGCCTTGCAGGTTTTGTAAGAAACTTATTACGCGTTGAGTTGCCTGTGCTAATGACTCTCCCTCTGGCGGACAATACTCTGCATCAAGTTTGAATAACGCATTTGCATCGTTCGGATGGTGTTGCAGGAACTGTGCCGTTGACATGCCTTCAAACTGACCAAATGCCTGTTCTTTAAGGGCGGTTTCAGCTACCAATGAGCAACCAAAGCACTCAGACAGGCTCTGTCCCATTTGCCAGGTACGACCAAGTGGAGAAGCGTAAACACGTTCAATCTGGTAATCACTTGCGGCAAATGCTGCCAGTAAGGCTGATGTTTGGCGCTCCCCCCGGTGGGTCAACGTACTATCGCTCTGCCCCTGAATAACGCCTCTCACATTCCACTCTGTTTCTGCGTGTCGAACAAGAATCACTTTCATCGTTATTGGACCATGCATGTTGTTGATTTAAATGTCCTGGAACAAACATACCAGCCTGCTGCAGCGGAATACTATCTGTTCATGATGAAAAACAGGAACAAGTGTAGCTGAAGGCGAACCGGGATGGCCTATCTTACGAGGGATGCATCGAACGTAAATAATGTCCGCTCTTGGCACAGGGCTGCTGTTGCAGCCCTGACAACCTTAGACTTCAATCGATTCAGAGATCTCTAACGCATCATCGACTTCAATGCCCAGATAACGGACTGTGCTTTCCAGTTTCTTATGGCCTAATAGAAGTTGAATCACCCGGAGATTCTTGGTTTTCTTGTAGATCAGATAAGGTTTTGTTCTTCTCATGGAATGTGTGCTGTAAAGCGAATCTTCGAGACCAAGCTTTTCTATCCACCCATGAAAGATTCGGTTGTATTGCCGGGTTGATATGTGCTGGTTAGTTCCGACTCGAGACCGGAACAAGAAGTCTTTGCTATGCAAATTGCCAAGCTTTATCAATGCAGCAACAGCTTCTCTTGTTCCTTTAGTTATCTCAAATTGCACAGGGCTACCGGTTTTCTGTTGCAACACCGTTGCTCTGCTTGAAACCAAGCTACCATATGCGACATCAGATACTTTGAGTTTGACCAGATCACAGCCTCGAAGCTTACTGTCCAGGGCCATATTGAACAGAGCTAAATCGCGCGTTTTACCTTCCAGTTCAAGCCGGATTCGGATCCCCCAGATATGAGATATCTGAAGTGGTCTTTTTTGGCCGATGATACGGTCTTTGTTCCACGGTGACATGTTCATACTCAAATCTCCTGCAATGTGGGAGATTTGAGTATGGTTGTCCCTTATTAGCGAGAAACAGACGTAATGTCATCGTTCGGCATTAAAGCTGATGGGCATATTCATTTCAGCAAGCAACCAGCATTCAAAACTTTCCAGCGCAGCCTCATTGATTCCCGTTTCCGTCGGTTTTACTAAACAGAATTTTTTACTCAGGCAGTCTGAGGCGGGCCATGGCGAAACAAGCATACCGCAACTTAATTCGTTCTCGACATACATACGCGGAACCAATGCTACGCCGTGTCCTGCGATGACGGCAGCGATAGCCATTTCATGAAGATCGTACCGCACACCCTGAGCCGGATTATCGAGGTGTATTCCACTTTCCCGGGCATAGTGATGCCATGCATCAGGATTCTGTCGACGGTGAATGCGCGGAAGTTCGTTTAACTGTCTATTGACATCAATATTAGTTAACAGTGCGGGATTGCAAACAGGAAGCAGATTTTCCTGAAACAGAAACTGCATACGCATGCCTGCCCATGCGGAATGTTCAAAATGAATGACCGCGTCAAAGCCACTGCCTGGCAATATGAACGGATCCGTTCTCGCCGCAATATTTAACGTTATATCCGGGAACAAAGAGTTAAACCCGCTCAGGCGGGGAATGAGCCAACGGCAGGAGAAGGTCGGCAGGACAGCAATATCCAGACTTTTACTGCCCTCAGGCATTCCCATTATGTACTGCGTATCTCTTTCGAGCCGATCGAGCGTTTCACGTACGTGATGTGCATAGCGCGCGCCAACAGGGTTAAGCTTTACCCGGCTTCCCATACGGTCAAACAATTTACAGTTCAGCAACGTTTCAAGACGCGCAATCTGACGGCTAATCGCCCCTTCCGTTAAGGATAACTCCTCTGCGGCACGAGCAAAATTGCCGTGCCTTGCGGCGGCATCAAAAGCCTGCAGGGACGCACTACTGGGTATTTTTCTGCGCATAAAACCTGTTCCTTGCTCAATGCCTGCAATGTGCTCTCATTGATTTAATGTCACTAACCAGTGACATATTATCGTTTTTAAGCGGCACATACAGTCTGTAGCATGACATAAAATCATTGAGCAAATCTGTTTGCTTGCGTTTATGACTCATAGAGAGATGGGCTTATGTTCTATACCGTGGAATGCTCGTATAACGATCCTGAAAGCGAGGCAGAATGGAATGCCTTTTACAGCCAGCAAAAACTGCCCGCATTGATATCTGTTGCTGGCTTCACGACTTCTCAACGCTTTCGCGCCTTAACATCCGGCTGTCCTGTTTACCTGGCCATTCATACGATTAATGATGCGGAGATTCTCAGCAGTGAGGATTATCGTTTAAAAGGGGGCGGTAATTTCTCTCATTGGCAGGTCTACATTACGGACTGGCATCGTAACCTCTATGAAGGCCAGGGCCTTGCTACACCCATCTCTTTCGATAACATTCTGCTATTGAGCGCAAAGCCAATAGACTTTTTAGAGACAGAACAGGGATATCAGGGGCTGGAAATGCATGCAGTGGGGCTGGATAAATCCCCTGACTATCGCGTTGCATATGTCTTGCCTGTTGAGATGGTCCCGCTGTTTACAGAGGTATCTGGAGTGTATCTCTACGAACCTCTGACACCTCAGTTGCAGAGCCCTGATAAAGGGAAGCCATAACATCATGCCTAATCTGACTTTTTATATTTCTGAAAATCACTCTGACAAGTTTAAAAATCTTGGTGATTTTACCTATAAATGCAGCGCCCTCTGCTGTGACATCCTTGATGCAGAGCCCAAAAACGTTCATATCGTTTTTGTCGATGTTAAGCCGGGATGCGGGCACCCGGTCTATGCCGAGCTCTTTTATCGTCTGACAACATTGCGAACCCATGAAGTCATGGAAAACTTTATGCTTGAACTGGAATTTGTCACTCATCAGGCCTCTGGTCTGACGACCCGTATTCGCTGTTTTGGCTATCCAGCAGAACACCTGTTCGCCCGCAACTAACCTCGAGGAAATGATGAGCCATCCCTTTCCGTTCTGCCAGATTGGCGATTTTCAAATAACTGCGCTGAGTGACGGCAATATGACGGCGAGTCTGGATTTGCTGTCAGGCATTGAAAAAGCTGATGCGGACGTTATTCAATGCCGTGCCGGAGTCAGTGAGCCCGGCGATATCCATATAAACTGTTATCTTATCCGCGGTCTGGGTCGGATCATTTTGGTTGACGCTGGCACAGGCCCGTTGAACAACATGGCAGGACAACTCAACGCGAACCTTGCTGCTGCGGGTGTAAGCCCTGACGACGTCGATACTGTTTTATTGACGCACTGCCATCCGGATCATATTGGAGGCCTGCTGGATTCTGAGAAACAGCCTGTTTTCAAACATGCTGAAATTTTTCTTCATCCTCTCGAAGCGAGACACTGGCAGGATGATAAAAAACTCAGCATCGCAAATGAGCGCGGACAACGTAATTTTTGGCTGGTCCGCCAAACCTTAGACGCTTATGCCCGTAAGGTGCGTTTTTTTAACGGCGACAAAATAGCAGAAGGTATTATGCCGGTATGGCTACCGGGTCATACGCCTGGGCATACCGGTTTTCGCATCGATGCGGATGATAAATGCTTATTAATATGGGGAGACATTGTCCATTATCCGCATATTCAGTCAGCGCAACCGGCTGTTTCTATTTTATTCGACACTGATGCCGCTCAGGCTGAGGAAACAAGAAAGAAAATTATGAGAAAAGCCGCCAGCGAAAAAATGATCATTGCCGGCATGCATTTAAGTCAGGCTGGGTTTGCCAGTGTTCTCAGGGAAGGCAGTGGCTACCGCATTTCATACTCTGAAAAATGATTGGGTAGGCCCGGCCGGGTTGTTATTCATTTTCATTGTTCAAGGTCAATAGTGTCCGTTTATGGCACGAAGCGGACAAGGCAGTTGAGTTGAAGGTCGGCAATGAGCGAGGAGCGGACGTTTCTTGTGAACATCCAACTGTTCATTCAACCTTCACTCTCACTTTAGGTTTAGATAACAAAATCATTATTAATTCAGAAAAAGGAACTGGCTTAAAGAAATAATATCCCTGCATAAATAAGATATTGTTCCTGATTAGATAGTCAAGCTGCTCTTGCGTTTCTACACCTTCTGCAACAATGCTTATTGAAAGTTTTCGCGCAAGGTCAAGGACAGAATCCAGTATGAGAGTCGAGTCCTCATGCTCATTAACCCGACTTACAAAAGTTTGATCAATTTTGATGTAATCAATATTGAGATCCTGTAGGTAGGAGAGCCCTGAGTAGCCGGTTCCAAAATCATCAAGTGCAATGGAAAAACCATTTGCATGCAGTTCATTCAGGGTTTGAGCAAGTTTTTCATCGATATTCAGGGGCTCACGCTCGGTTACCTCAATGACAAGTTTCAAATCGTGCCGACTGAAACAATTCTTATATTTCAAACACTCTTCCACAAATGTGGGCGCTGCGATATGAGAAGGGTTGTAGTTAATCCCAACATGGAATCCTTCTGGTATTTTACTGGCAACGGCGTTCAAATTAGACACTACTTGGGCCATAAGGCTTTGCGTTAACGGTACTATCAACCCTGATTTTTCCGCCAGAGGAATAAATGAAGCAGGAGAAATATACCCTCCGTTCGGATTCTTCCATCTGGCCAACACTTCAACACCACGAAGTGTGCCATCTTTGCCATTTACGATAGGCTGATAAAAAGGGACGATATCCCCCTTGGAAATGGCCCGACCAAGCGCTTCTTCAGGGAGAGTAGTTTTAGTAAGATATTTATTAAGGATGTAGGCGGCGAGACAGGACATCAGCAGTAAAAACAGCAGTATCCCCCCAGCCTGACTGATCATATTCTGCAGGTTCTGCATGCTGAAAAACGCAACGTAGTTGTAATCAATACTGAAGGGATATTCTGAGTCCCTAACGTGTGCAGAAAGATGTTGCGTTTCGTTTACCTTAGTGACATCACCGGACATACCTATTACGTTATTCCCTACCCTTAGGGCGTATCCTAGGCCTTTTAATGGGATATCCAGCGCATCCCTGATATGACTATCGCTTACTGTGACTATGATACGGCTGTCAGCGTATTTGGTCTGAACGAGAAGAACAGGAAGACCGTCAACTGTACTGCTGGAAGGCACAAGTAACAGTTGGGAATTCGGCAATGCGTTAATGTTAACCAGTAGTACGCGATTTCCCGGTAGGGATGAACACCAGACTGCTCCCCTCCTGACTATAATGATAGTTCTGAGATGGGGGAGGAGTGCTGCTAAAGTACCAAGCTGATATTGCTCTTCCGGGCCACAGCCTTTTTCGGCAATACCCATCGCCGTCCGGTTAGCAAGGCGGGCTTCATTCAGAATCACTGTCATATTGTTTGATACATACCTTGCCCCAGCAAGACCGTCTGCGCGAGTGGTGTACCAGACCTGTGTATTAAGAATGAATAACCCCAGGATAAACATTGCCACGGCTACGGCGATGGGAAGAATTGCATTGCGCATTTACGTATCCTGGGATGTCTGATTAGACTACTATGGAGCATCGAAGTGCCCAATTCTGTAATTACAAAAAGCATGGTTGATAAGATAAAAATTAACCATGACAAACATAGAAATATTTTGCACAAAGCGAGCACTTTTCCTGAGACTTCGTTTTCAGATACAGGGATGTGATGCTACCCTGATCGCCTTAGAAATCTTTACTTCCGCTTATGGCGCAAGGTTGCTGTTATAGCCCTGACAATCTTATACTCCATCGACTCAGATATCTCTAACGCATCATCGACTTCAATGCCCAGATAGCGGACTGTGCGTTCCAGTTTGTTATGGCCAAACAGAAGATGGATCCCCTTGAGATTCTTGCTTTTCTTGTATCTCAGTTAAGATTTTGTTCTCCTCACGGAATCAGTGCCTTACAGCGTGTCATCAAGACCAAGCGTTGCTGCCCATCCATGATAATGCGATTGTATTGTCGGGATGAGATATGTTGGTAAGAACTGGCCCGCTATTGGAACATAAAGTCTTAGCTGTGCAGAAAATAGCCTCCCCTTTAATTGATTTTAAAAATTAATAGTTTTCTTGTTATTGTTTTATATATAACACAAAAGAATTACTAGATTGTTAATCATGGCTCGTCGTGTATATTGTATAAAGAAGATAAAGAATATTATCGATGTGAAATTCTTGACGGGATATTCGATGTCGATTATCCCGTTTTTTTTTGAAAAAAATCCTCTAGATTTTTGTATAAAAAAATCGAACAACTGCTTAAGGAAAAATGTTCTTTTATAAAGATACGTTAAGATGTGGTGCCGGGTGCCTCCCGATGTATCTTTACCAGTCCTGAGATACGCGAGCATATTGCATTTTGACTGGTTCGCCCCGCCGCTGAGGGGGATTCACCACTTGATAAAGTTAGAATAAGATCATGTTTTCGTCAATATGCAATTCTTCGAGAGTTAATGGACGCATTTAATATTTTTTGTCATCTAACGGTCGTTTGATTTAAAGAAATAACCATCTGCAGATGAGTGTAGAGGTTGCATGAATTTCCGATTTTATTGCAAAAAAAGAATTCTAATATTTCTTTTAAAATTCACACACTAACTTTTTGAGTGCGTGCAAAAAAAACCGTGTGCTTAACACGGTTTCTGAAAATCAGAAAAGGTTGCTTTACCATTCATGTGCTTCATAAGAAGCTTATTCATTATAAGCTACAATCAAAAAGTATGCTGAATTTTTATAATAAATGTAAGTACCGATATCTTTTCTTTTCCCCTCTTAGTAGGCAGCAAGATTGCAGTTAGCCTCAACGAAAGATTATTTGTATTATAGAACAATCGCTTGCTATCTTTTTTGGTGACATCAACGATGTAAGCACAACTCGATAAGGGTTTCGTTCAACTTTAGCGGGCAACAAAAACCATTCACTGCTTTTGAGTTTTTCCCGTATCGATTTTGAATTGTTTGATATTAATCCTCCGCTGCGACCTGCTCTCCGTTAACTAGCAAGGACTTACATTAGGAACGTCTGCTCATGGCACAAAGCTGACATCCCAACCTGTATCAGATCATTAAAATTGCCATAAGTTAAGCTAGTAACTCTCTGGTATGACGTATCGCTTGCGCATCAGGCTGGGCAACCAAATTTGATGTTCGCTGAAAGCTGGTTGATCCTAGGCTAAGCGCTTCATGCTAAATTTTAGGCGAAGGAATAACAGACGTCCTGTCCATTGCGTGTTATAACCGAGGTTGAAAACCGGCACACTGGCGGTTGAGAGGCATCGCATGAAATTTCAAATCACAAGAGCAATTGGCCTCAGTAAGCTTTCTCCACGTTGGGTTAAGGTTATCTGCTTACGGCTAATTAAAAATGATATTGAACGCTCTCTCAACGCTCTTCTGGTCAAAATTGATGAATCTGAACTCTCTACGGAGCAACTTAAAGCGTTTAGGGAATGCGTTGAAAGAATTAATCTGGCACGGGGTAAGGGAATGCAGGCGTGAGCACTTTTAATTAAGCATTTTTCGATGTTGCTTTGGTAATGATGGCTTTTATCCAAAAAATTTGGCAGGCGAATCGTAGTCTAAGCGTTTGATAAAAGGTAAGCCCAAACCGTATATGCGCGGCGCGTTTGCTGCGCAAGTTTCGCGGACAGGCTGGCACCAGCGGAGCTATCGAAAGCCACATATGAACCAATAAAGGCTGATGGAAGCGCATAGAGATGAAACTGTCCGCTATGAGCGAAAAGCGGAAGTAGTGTTGTAGATAGTTATCAGGTCTGAGTTAATTAATTATCAGTAAATCAGCGTTTGTGAGTACTCAAAGTATCTGGCTGAGAGACAATCCAGTTGACTTATTATGTATCGATCACTAAAAATATAAACACATTACATAGTGACCGATACAAAAAGATTTGTGGTCGTAATCAAATTGAAGAGAGAATCATGGAAAGCACTGTCGCATCGCTGGTTATACCGCGCAATATTGAAGAAGTCTGGGAAATTATTGAAAAGTTTCACGCTCTGTCAGCATGGCATCCTGCCGTAGTCAGCAGTGAGTTCGAAGAGGGTTGCACAGAAGATGTGGTAGGAGCCGTTCGCCGCGTAACCCTTGGAAACGGAGCCACGGGAACCGAAAAGTTAATCCGTAAAGACAGCAAAGCATATCTGCTGACCTATTCCTTTGAAACAGCACCTCTGCCTGTTGAAAATTATCTCTCCACCATTCAACTGCTGCCAACCTGCACTCCGGGACACACGCATGTTGTCTGGTCAGCCTCTTTTAACTGCAAACCGGACTTATGCAGCGAGATGCGCAGGGTGCTGGAAAATGATGTTTATCTGGCTGGAACTAAAGCCTTGCAGACCGCGTCGGTCTGATGACGATAGGCTGACGACTTTTATTTCAGAGATGAAGTGGCAGCCAGCCGGCTGCCATTGTTGATTTACCAGTTCTGCTTAGTAGGGGACACGATGAGATCGTTAACGGTCACGTTTCTGGGCTGGTTGAGTGCATAGACCACCGCATTTGCCACATCCTGCGGGCTGATAGCAATTTTTGTCAGCTCCTGCGCCACCTTACGCCCTTCCGGATCGCTCACTTTATCAGCCCATCCTGTGTTAATTACGCCAGGACTGATGGTATTGACCCGGATGCCTTTATTCACGCCCAGGTCTTTACGCATTGATTCTGTCATGGCGTGAACAAAGAATTTGGTCGAACTATACACACCCGCGCCGGCGTCAACCTGGTGGCCTGCCACAGAAGCCATGTTCAGGATCTGGCCGTCACTTTTGCTGAGCATAACCGGGAGTACGGACGCAATGGCGTTCAGATAGCCCTTGATGTTGACGTCGACCATCTTGTTCCAGTCGTCCCACGCGATGTCACTCCAGGCTGAAAAGAGCATCAGCCCGGCGTTGTTAATCAGGATATCAACGGTACCGAAGGTATCGGTAGCATGCTTTATCAGCGCCTGTGTATCTTCAAGACGAGTCACATCCGTCACCAGACCGGAAGCATGGCCACCGGCTGACTCAATATCCTTTACCAGCTTATCGAGACCGGTCTGATCAAGTGCCGCGGCTACGATATTCACACCATGACGTGCAAGTTCCAGCGCGGTCGCGGCACCAATGCCCGATGACGCACCAGTAATTACCGCGGTTTTGTTCTGCAGATGATTCATATTCTTATCCTTTGGGATGAGGTACAGGCGGCGGGCAGATCCCGCCGGTTGTATTTATCAGTAATTCGCTTCCGGCCAGTCGGTGTAACCTTTCGCGCCGCCACCGTAGTAGGCTTCCTTAGGCGCGATGGTCAGCTCGGCGCCATAACGCAGACGCTTAACCAGATCCGGATTGGAAATAAACAGGCGGCCAAAGGCAACGGCATCGATGACCCCTGCATTACGGCGGCTGATCGCCATTTCGAGGTCATAGTTGTTGTTACCGATGAACGGACCGCTGAACTGCGCACTCAGCGCATCCATATCCACGTCGGCAGGCACGTCACGCGACGTTGCAGTGGCACCCTCAACGAAGTGCAGGTATGCCAGATTAAAACGGTTAAGTTGCTGGATGAGATAGCCATACATCGCCATCACGTTGCTGTCCGGCGGCGTGTTGCCTGCGTCAGGAGTTACCGGTGACAGGCGGATGCCTACGCGGTCATTGCCCCAGATGTTGACGATCGCTTCAGTGACTTCCAGCGTCAGGCGCGCGCGGTTTTCTACAGAGCCGCCGTAGGCGTCGGTACGATGATTGGTTGAGTCGCGCAGGAACTGATCGAGCAGATAGCTGTTTGCAGAGTGCACTTCCACGCCGTCAAAACCTGCGCGCAGGGCGTTTTCTGCGGCACGCTTATACTGCTCAATAATGCCCGGGATCTCGTCGGTTTCGAGCGCGCGTGGCGTCGATACCGGTACGAAGCCATTGACGGTATAGGTCTGGCCTTCGGCCTTGATTGCGGAGGGGGCGACAGGACGCTCGCCGTTGGGCTGCAGTTCAACGCTTGAAAAACGGCCTACATGCCAGAGCTGACAGACGATTTTACCGCCTTCTGCGTGAACGGCATCGGTGACCTTTTTCCAGCCTGCGACCTGCTCTTCACTCCAGATACCCGGCGTTGCCGCATATCCGCGGCCCTGAGCTGAGATATTTGTCGCTTCTGAAATAATCAGTCCAGCGCTGGCGCGCTGAGCGTAGTATGTTGCATGTAACTCATTTGGTACACCATCTTCACCATAGCGGCTACGGGTGACAGGCGCCATAACGATACGATTAGCCAGCTGAAGTTTCCCCATAGTCACAGGGGAAAAGAGATCGGTACGGTTACTGTTGTCAGTCATGATTACTCCTAAATAGTTGACCGGTCGTCTAGTAAATTGGCAGAAAAAAATGCGGCTACGCGAGCAGCCGCTTTGTTGCACTCATTGCTTTGTCGAACGCCTGTTCAGGCGTATGAATTTTTGCCATCAGGGATGCGCCCAGCCACAGCTGGTAAAGCTCTTCTGCAAGAGCCTCTGAATCCACACCTGATGGCAGGGAGCCATCCTCCTGCCCCTGTTGTATGCACGCCGTGATCCTAAGGATAATCTCATGGGTTCCGTTTGCCAGGACGCTTCGCATTTTGTCGTACTGGTCGCAGACTTCTGCCCCGAGTTTGACGACAAGGCACTTGCTTTCCGGCAGATCTGCTCCCTGTGTGGCCTTCCAAAACGTAAAGTAGCGCAGCAGCCGCTCTCTTGCGGGTTGGCTGCCGCACAACTGCTCTTCAACCTGAACGAGATAATGAGTGAAGTAATGTTCCAGCAAAGCTTCAGCAAACTCTTCCTTGGACTGGAAGTAGTAATAGAAGGATCCTTTAGGAATGCCAGCGGCTTTGACAATCTCAGCAAGGCCGACGGCGCTATAACCTTTATGGGTGATAAGCGTTCGGGCAACATCAATGATGTGCTGACGCACGTTAGCCGTTTGTTTTTTCATAGTCCGTATAGCTTAGCTATAAAACTGACCGGTCGTCTAGTGTTACAGTTCGCATTTTGTGCGGTCACTGTTTTCTGCAAGGCAGCAGACGCGACGCATACTGGCCGGTTGCTCTGAGGCTTTCCAGTGTGGCGCCATCTTTCGCCTCGATCGACATCCCCTCCAGAAGCGTATTCAGCGCGGTGGCCAGCGCGGCGGTGCCGGTACCTGCAGGTAACTGCTCTTCATGTACAGCCCTGCGCAGTCGCTTTTCAAACAGGTCTTTTCCTTCCTGCCTGAGTATGCTTACCGCCTCCACAACGTCAGCAGACTCCTGAGAGACGTTGATGGCCGCAAGGACCACCATGCAGCCACAAGGTGCGGAAGGCGAAAGCAGAATATCAGCCGCTTCGCTGAAGAACTTATCAATCGCCCGCGTGATATCTGGCTCTTCTTCAAGCCGCTCCCAGGTTGCCTTCCAGTAGACCCTCTCGTAATAGCTCACGGCCTCCAGGAAAAGTTTTGCCTTGTTACCGAAGGCGGAATAAAGGCTGGGCGGATTGATTTCCATCGCAGCGCAAAGCTCGGCTACCGATGCTGGCTCAAACCCTTTACGCCAGAAAATGTCCAGCGCCCTGAGCAGGGCCCAGTCACGATCAAAGCTGCGCGGCCGGCCTTTTGGCTTCTCGCCAGTGGCACCTGCGTTTTTCGTCTTCATGTCGGGCATAAAATCATTCTCTTGACATATTACATAGCGATCACTATACAATAATAACATTACTTAGTGACCACTACACAATTATATGAGCCCCCTATGTCAGAACTCGCGTTCTCCTTCAGCCATTATCTGCAGTCCTCCGGAGAGGCAGGGGTTGTGTTGTATTTCGTTATTTTTGTCACGGCCACGCTGATGTTTTTCCCGGCTTCTCTGCTGGCCGCGCTGTCCGGGTGGCTGTTCGGCGCTATCGGAGGAGCCGTGCTGGCTCTGCTGGCGGGCACCACCTCCGCTCTGGTCGCGTTTTGCCTCAGTAAAAGTCAGTTATTTCCGGTCGCATCGCGCGCTGCAGGCCGGAACCGCTATCTGAAAACCCTGCTTTCACTGTCGCATAACAATGCCCTCCTGCTGATCTTGTTGCTACGTCTGAGCTCGGTCCTGCCGTTCACGCCGCTAAATTACGTGCTTGGGGTCAGCGGTGTATCGCTACGAAAGTACGCCGCAGCGACGGTGTTTGGCCTGATCCCCGGCACGTATGTGTATGCCGCTGCCGGGAGTGTTATTTCTGACGTCCAGGTGCTTCTGCACGGCGGTTTCAGCGCCGGGGATATTTTACAGCGAGCGGATGTGTTAACCGGCATGGCAGTTGCTGTGGCGGGTCTGATGCTACTGTTTGTCATAAAAAAGATTTTCAACCGCATAGCGGGCATCCGTGCGGATACCCGTAACAACACAATCGGAGACAGATGATATGACCGACTTAACTTATGTGCAGGAATATAACGCTATCGTGGAAGTCCTCAGCAAATATAACGAAGGCGGAAAGCAGGCAAAGAGTGAGGTAATGAAGCCCGCTTTCAGCGACCAGGCCACGATTTTTGGTGTTGACGCTGATGCAAATCTCACGGGCGGTCCGATCCAGGGCCTCTTCGACACCATCGATACCGCGTTCCGACCTTCACCGGAGGCGAAGGCCGCCATTGTATACGTCGACATCGTGGGCACCGCGGCAAGCGCGCGTATCGATACCGACGATATTTCAGGCTTCCGTTTTACGGACTTTTTCAACCTGCTGAAGGTCAACGGGCGCTGGATCGTAGTGAGCAAAATTTACCATACCCACGCCGCTTCCTGACATCCGCCATTCTCCCTTCATCCGTCGCGTCTGACCGCCAGACGCGGCGAAACCCAGAGAGGAAAAAACATGAGCCAGAATATCAAAACCGTCCCTGTTTCTTCCTATGAGGCCGTTCTCGACACGGCGCGTCGCTACGTTGACGGCCTGAAAAAAGGCTGCGCCGAAACGGTGGCAGAAGCGTTTCACAAGGACGCCGTCATGTATGGCTTTACTGACGGTGAACTGCTGGGAGGGTCTGTCGACAACCTGTATAAATTCGTCCGTGAAAACGGCAGTGCGCCAGAGATTGAAACGCATCTGGATGTGCTGGCCATCACTCCGACCACGGCGGTGGTGCGCGTGGACATGGAAAAGGATGCTATCGGCGCCGACTATAACGACTACCTGACCCTCATCCGCATCGACGGTCGCTGGCAGGTGATTGCGAAAGTCTATCACCAGTTTACGGGCTGACTGGCGGCAGTTTTTTAGCAAAAAACAGGTCTCGCAAAGGAGTTATCCATGAGTACGGTGTTTATTATCGGCGGCGCAGGCAAGGTGGGCCGGCGCCTGGCCAGAATTCTTACGGAGAAAGGGCACGCTGTTCATGCGCTGCACCGTCAGCCGGAGCAAGCGCAGTTGATTCGTCTGCAGGGAGCAAAGCCCGTCAGCGGGAGCCTGACGGAGCTGGATGCCGCGGCTCTGGCGACCATGATGAGAGGCTGCGATGTGGTTGTCTTCTCGGCCGGTGCCGGCGGCAAAGGTGGCCCGGAAATGACGAACGCCATTGACGGAGAAGGGCTTAAGACGGCCGCAGAGGCGGCCGCGATGGCCGGCATTTCCCGCTTCCTGCTGGTTTCGGCCTTTCCGGAGGCTTCAAGAAATGAATCCACCTCGGCGTCGTTTGAAAACTATATGCGCGTGAAAAAGCAGGCAGAAGTCGTGCTGGCCGCAAGCTCGCTGGACTGGGTCATTCTGCGCCCCGGCCTGTTGCTGGATGACAAAGGTTCAGGATATGTCCGCGCCGGGCTGGCCATACCTTACGGGGAGGTCGCCCGGGATAACGTGGCGGCCACGCTGGCTGAAATTATCGCTCAGCCCCGCGTCAGCCGCGTCATCATTGAGCTGACCGACGGTGAGGTGCCGGTACGAAAGGCGGTTCAGCAGATGGCGGAACGCTGAGATGGACTGGTCCGCTGATTCAGAACCGGATATGCGGCTACTGCTGCTCGGTGCAACGGGGCTCGTGGGCAGTCATGTCCTGCAACAGGCGATGTCCAGCCCGCACATCGGTACCGTTATTGCGCCGACGCGAAAACCTCTCGCATGGTGCGCCACAGGCCATACCCGGCTTATTAATCCCCTGATCGACTTTGATGCCCCCGACGCTGACGCTCTGGAGTGGCGCGTTGACGCGGTTATCTGTGCGCTCGGCACAACAATTGCCAGAGCCGGCAGCCGGGAGGCATTCCGGCGGGTTGATTATGACTATCCTCTGATGTTTGCCCGGCTGGCACGTAATGGCGGCGCCTCAGCGTTCGCGCTGACCTCGGCGACCGGCGCAAATGTCGGCTCCCGATTCTTTTATAACCGGGTGAAGGGGGAGCTTGAACAGGCGCTAAGGCACGAAAATTTCCCCTCACTGACGCTGGTCCGTCCCGGCGTTATTGCCGGCGATCGGGCTGAATCCCGCCCGGGTGAAACGGCGCTGAAGCAGGCGCTCAGGCTCTTATCGCCGGTTCTGCCACGCAGCTGGCAGCTCAGCCCGGCTGAAGACATAGCCCGCCATCTCCTCAGAGCTGTGACCACACCCAGGTCGGGCATTCATATTGTTTCTGCGGGTGAAATAAATTCTGCAAGATAATTTTCTGAAGATGAATGATTAAGAAGGAACCGTAATGTCAGTAGTGAACTTTAATGCCGTGGTTAACGCCCATGCGGACCGCGTATGGCAGACGCTCAGCCAGTTCGGACGCATCAGCGACTGGCATCCTGCTATCTGCAGCAGCGAAATCGAAGATAATCAGCCCGACGGTCGCCCGGGCTGCCGGCGCCGACTGGTACTTGAAAACGGCGATGTCCTGCGCGAAGAGCTCCTCATGCTGGATGCAGGTAAGCGGGCCTTCTCATATCGCTTTATTGAAGCCCCGCTGGCCGTAGATGGCTATGTGGCAACAGTCAGCCTCATTCCTCTGAGCGATAGCGACGAAACGGTCATTGCCTGGCAGGCGAGTTTTGAAGCCCGGTCCCGCAACGAGGTGCAAGCGATGGAGGCGAGCGTTCTGGAGCTGATAGCGTCAGGCCACCGCAGCCTCGCTGCCTACCTTGAAAACCTGTAACGTATTAACGGAGCCCGGAAATGCTTGACTACATTGTGCCCGTAGAGCCAGCAAAGGCCTACAGGCTGATAAATCATGGACCGGCAACGCTGGTCTCTGCGCGCTATAACGGAACGGACAACGTCATGGCTGCGTCATGGGTCTGCGCCCTGGATTACGAACCGGCGCGACTGACCGTCGTGCTGGACAAGACCGCATTCACCCGCGGGTTGATTGAAAAAAGCCGTTCCTTTGTTATTCAGGTCCCGGTGGCAGGCCAGGCCTCACTCGTGCACTACCTCGGTTCACATTCACTGTCCTGCGAAGCGGATAAACTCGCTCAGTCCGGGGTGTTGCTGTTTGAACTGCCCGGCGCGGATGTGCCAATGGTGTCAGGATGTGCCGCGTGGCTGTATTGCGAACTCATCCCTGAAGCACATACCCAGCAGGCCTATGATTTATTCATCGGAGAAATAAAAGCGGCCTGGGCTGACAGTCGCGCTTTTAAGGACGGACACTGGCAATTTGAACGGGGAGCGGCGGACTGGCGAAGTCTGCACTATATCGCGGGCGGCCACTTTTACACTACCGGCGATCCGCTGGACGTGCCGGACGCGCCGCTGCAAACGCCCGGAGAGCCGCAAGGCTGAGTCTCACGCTGTTGCCGGTCGAGTTTACCGCCCCGCCTGCAGGATAATCTGCTCGGAGATCCGCCTGACGTTATCGTCAAGGTTTTCAAGCGGGCGGTGAATAAGCCCGACGTCCCGGTAAAAAACCTTCTCATTCAGACCGATGGCCCTGACGGAGGCCGGCCAGCGCCGCCAGTTGGCCGTCCGGGGCAGCAGAGCAACCCCCATGCCATTACTGACGAGCTTGAGGATGGCCTCCAGCTCGTCCACCTCGCAGATTTCGTTGACCGAGAGATTCATTTCGCGAAGAAAGCGATCAACCTGGCGTCCACCGAAGGACGAACGATCGTAGCGGATAAAAGGCTGGTCGCTCAGCAGAGCGGCAATATCGTTACCTGCCACATTTTTCGGCACGATGAGGTGAAAAGGTTCATGTGCCAGCGCACTCCACTGCAGCCCTGTCGGCAGCGCAAACGGAGGTTTCAGCACCGCGGCCATATCTATTTCACCGGCGTCCACAAGGTTAATCAGTTCCATCGACAGGCCCGGTATAACGCGGATACGGCAGCCGGCGCTGTGTCTGCAAAACGCCGTCAGCGCATCCGGCAGCAGCGTACGCTGTATTGAGGCAATTGCGCCTATCGTGATGGTCTTACCGGGGGTAGCCAAATTCAGTCGCTCACCCAGCCCGTCATACAACGCGAGGAGTTCCTGTGCCTGAGAGATCAGTTGTAGCCCTTTCTGGTTCAGACGTGCGTTTCTCCCCGACCGGTCAAACAACGGGAAGTTTAAGTCGGCCTCCAGCCTCTGCATTTGGGCGCTGACGGCCGCCTGCGTCAGACCAATTTTATTGCCAGCCGCCGCAAAGGTCCCTTCCTTTGCCACCATCAGAAACGTTTTCAGTTCACGGATCATCGCGCTCACGATACACAAATATTATTTGTTATATATAAAGATATAAATTGATTTTAATCAAATTAAATTATCCATAAGCTCATTTGTGACGGTAATGTTAATGCGGGAAAGTACTGAAACCCGGCTGTGCATTGAACATTACGCCTCCCTAAATTATCGATCTTGCCGCAAGCAGGCTGATCTTCTTACTGAGGATGCATAAATGAGCCTTTCCCCCTTCCATCTGGCGATTCCTGTCTATGATCTGAAAGCAACACGTCGTTTTTACGGCGAGACCTTCGGCCTGAGTGAAGGCCGTTCGAGCGAACAGTGGGTTGACTTTGACTTTTACGGTCATCAGCTGGTCATTCACGAACATCCTAAAACCGCATCGCAGGAGAGCGTGCATTCCAACTCCGTCGACGGTCACGACGTACCCGTCCCGCACTTTGGCATCATCCTGAAGTGGGAGGAATGGGAGGCACTTGCAGAACGCCTCAGATCATTTAACACCAAATTTGTAATCGAACCTTACATCCGCTTTAAGGGACAGGTCGGAGAACAGGCCACCATGTTTTTATTCGATCCCTGTGGCAACGCGCTTGAGTTCAAAGCGTTCAAGGATATGAGTCAGCTTTTCGCAAAATGATTACCCGGCACGGCCTGAGGCCGTGCCATACCACTCCTTCACCCGAATTTTTTAAGCGTGGCTTCTGCCTCTTTCGGGCAGAAGTTGCCCCTGTTTAAACTGAGGGCGTAATGAAAAAAATAACACTGGTCTGGCAGATAGTTATTGGACTTGTACTTGGAATAATTGTGGGATGGTATTTTAATACGCACCCTGAGTATCAGCAGTGGGTCAGCCACGAAATCCTTAAACCGCTGGGCGATATTTTCATCAAAATGATGAAAATGGTCGTGGTGCCTATTGTCTTCTGTTGCATGATTCTGGGCATAACCGGAAGCGGTGACAACAAGTCGTTCGGACGAATGGGCGCGAAAGCGCTCGGTTACTTCTTTATCGTCACGGGGCTGGCCACCATCTTTGGACTGGTGCTGGCTAACCTTATTTCCCCAGGCGAAGGCACCAGTATTCAGGGAATGGCGCACGGCGACGGACACATGAAAATGGAGCCGGCGCGGGGCGCATTGATTATTCTCCAGAATATCGTTCCTGATAACCTGTTTGTTGCGCTCTCCGAGGGCAAACTGCTGTCAGTTTTGTTCTTTGCCGTGCTGTTTGGCCTGGCGCTTAATGGCCTTCCCAGGGATAAAACAGCCCCGATCCTCAGCGTTCTCCAAAGCGTATCAGATGGCATGTTCAGGGTGGTGTCCATTGTCATGGCCTACGCGCCGGTTGGCGTCTTCGGCATGATTGGTGCCACCGTGTCCACTTTTGGTTTCGCTTCCCTTCTGCCGCTGATTAAGCTTGTAGGCACCGTTTATCTGGGTCTGGTTTTATTCGCCCTGATCGTGCTGGGCGGTATCTGCGCGCTGATCGGGGAAAACGTCTTTAAGCTGATAAAACATTTTCGTCAGGAACTGGTGCTGGCATTCTCAAGCGCCGCTTCTGCAGCGGTTATGCCACAGCTGATGTACAAGCTTGAACGCTATGGCGTACCGGGTCGGATCGTCAGCTTTGTGGTGCCCGTGGGATATGCTTTTAATCTTGACGGCGCGTCGATATTTCTCGGTGTGGCGACCATATTTGTGGCTCAGCTTTACGGCATTGACCTGACGCTGATGCAACAGATCATTTTAGTTGTCACAATGGTGCTAACGTCGAAAGGAGCAGCCGGTGTGCCGGGGTTTGCCATTCTGATTCTCTCAGCCACTCTGGCGTCTGCGGGATTACCGCTTGACGCCGTTGCCTTGATAGCCGGGATATTCCGTATTATTGACAGCGGAACAACAACCCTCAACGTCCTGGGAAATGTTGTTGCTCCATTAGTCATTAACCGGTGGGAAAAAGAACCACGAGCCTTTGAAGGCTCTCAGCCGGACCTGAATAAACGCTGATACGAGAATTAAATGGGAACATTGTATGTTCCCTGTAACGCTACCTTACTTGTGCTTTGAGCGAAAAACGGACCTTCAAATCCGAACCGGTTCAATTGATTAACCTTGGCTGTCAGTCAAGCCATCGTTAACATGAATCCGATCGAAAATTCCTTATTGCATTTTTACAAATACGCAGTGGCAAGAAAGATAGATTCTGGCTCATGACAAGTTGAGTTGTTCATTTGTATAAAGAGACTTCGCCTTCAGGACGCGTTTTGAACCTGCGATGCATCCACAGGTATTGCTCAGGAGCACGGAGAATTTCACGCTCGATGATCTTGTTCATATAAGCCGCTGCGGCGACCTTATCTTCCCCTGGATAACCTGCCAACGGATTGCTGATATACATGTGATAACCTTTTTTATCGCTACGTCGAACCATGCTAAGTGTGATCAAGTGTGCACCAGCGAGTTTTGACAGAGCATACGTTCCGTTCGTCGTGGCTGCTTTTTTTACCGAGAAAAAAGGTGCAAAAACGCTTCCCTTAGACCCATAATCCTGGTCTGGTGCAAACCAAACGGCTTCACCTGCTTTTAGCGCATGAACAAAACCTGATAAATTACGTCGATTAATCATAGCCTTATTTGAACGCATACGACCTTTTGTCTGTACCCATTCCATTAATGGATCATTGTGTGGGCGATACGTTGCCATCATAGGATGGCATAACCCCATTACTCTTCCACACAACTCAAGGGACATAAAATGAATCCCGACAACCATTACTCCTTTTGTCGCGCCGGTCAGGTTTTCAAGCCCTTCGACATCAAACCATTTTTTGACTCTCGCATCGCTCCAGAACCAGGCCATTCCTGTTTCCATCAGTCCCAGCCCGAGAGAAACAAAGTTTTTATTGACCATCTGGCTCCGGGCAAACGGTGTCATCTCGGGAAAGCACAGTTCGATATTTCTAATCGCAATTCCTTCCCGGCGTTTCAGAAAGGGTCTGGATATTTTTCCAAGGCCAGAGCCCAGAGTATGTAAAACCGGGTAAGGAAGTTGAACGAGAAGCCACAGCAGACCCAAACCAGACCAGGTAAGCCAGTGGCGAGGATGAAGTAAATTATGAGTAAAAGTCTGTGCCATAAATTTCCTTAATGCTAATGAAGGTTATAACGCAAAAGGAAAACAATGAAGCAATTTGTCTTTAGCGATACATTTTGTTTTAGACAATTTAAAGTCATCTAAATTCAGAAAAAAATAACTTTGCAATGACTGGTAAAGAATTTAAAGAGTCAGGAATGAATTGTAAGCCAGCAAAGTTATTCTGTTATAAATCCATGTTTTATCATTGATACTCAAGAAATTGTCTTCTTGATTCATCATCATCAAGGTACTCAAAAGAAAGAAGCCGAATTTTGGTAAGTTTATAAAACCACTCACAATCGTTTCGTTGAATAATTTCCCCTGGTTTGAAACATATCCCGGATGCCACCCGAATAATCGCATATTTACCATTACTAAACCTGACCCGGTGAATACAGAAAGGTTGGCCAGCCTGCCCGTGACAGCTGTTCGACAGGATATGTCCTTCAATAAAAACAGATTTTTTAGATTTCATTATCATACCCTCGACAACTGCAGTACAGGAGGAACGTTGTCATTTTCCGACATCACTGACGTTACGTGGCAGAAGCCGTTCAGCCGCCGATACACCAGCATTCTGAAGGTCTGAACAACAGTCCGCAGGCAGGGCACTCAAGAACCGCATCTTTTCTTAGTTTACCTGCTTTCTGATCGGCTCTGTATGCGCATACCGGGCAGGCAACATGAACCGGTCTTTCTTTAAAATACCTGAGCCCATTTGTATAAGACATAAATAATTCTCTGAGAAATATAGTAATTATTATACGCTTTAATATAAAAATAACTGGCATAAGTTATGTTAAGTTGTGTCTGAATGAGGTTATCAGATATTGAAAATTGAACGTCTGATTTATGGTACACTACCCTTCCGTGAGAAATTTAAGATGAAATCAGAAGACACCCTTGACTGGTATCCGGCACAACTACCGCCTGTGAAAATTATTCTTGGCGAAGCCGTGCTGGCTGTGGGTAAACAGGGCCGACCGATTAATACCCGCACCTTGCTGGAATACCTTCAGGTCATGCAGGACAAACAAAAAAGGCGGGATGACAAAATCGCCATGCAGACTGCGATTGATGTTCTCAGGGATAATCAGCGCATTAACGGCAGACGTTAATGCACCTCCGGGATCAGTGTCAGTTCTGAATGATCTCAACCGTATGGTTTTGTCCATCATCCTTCAGCGGTATTCTGTCATCAGGGAGGAGAACACCATCCAGCGTCACGCAATATTCTGCATCGCCGCGTGAAACACTAATCTGATAATGGCTTTCACCATATTGATATGCCATAGAAAAAGACGACCACTCATCCGGTAACCTGGCATGAACACTAAAGTCAGTGCCGGAACGTTTTATCCCCAGTAATTCCTCGGTAAGTAAACGCCAGGCCCAGCCTGCGGAACCGGTATACCAGCTCCACCCTGCACGTCCGGTATGGGGAGCGACGCTGTAGACATCAGCACTCATGACATAAGGCTCAGCTTTATAAATCCCGACAGAGTCCGCATTCAGGGTATGATTTACAGGGCTGAGCATTGACCAGAGTTGCCAGGCTCGTTCGGCATTCCCCATTCGGGCAAAGGCCATCACTGCCCAGATGGCGCCATGCGTATACTGCCCTCCGTTTTCCCGCACGCCGGGCAGGTACCCCTGTATGTAGCCCGGATTTGGACCGTGTCCGTCGAAAGGAGGCGTTAACAGTTTGATCAGCCCTCCTTCGTTATCCACAAGGTGCTTATCCAGCGCCTGCATGGCCTTTGCGCACCGTCCCGGGCTCGCGGCGCCGGACAATACAGACCAGCTCTGCGCAATCGCATCAATCCGGCAGTCCTGTGAGGTTTTCGATCCCAGGGGAGTACCATCGTCAAAATACCCGCGCCGGTACCATTCCCCATCCCAGGCGTGGGCTTCGAGATTACTTTGCAGGCGCAGAGCCTGTGAACGGCACATCGCGGCGACGCTTTCATCCAGCCTGCGCTCCGCCAGCGCTGCAAACCGCTGCAAAATGTCGTACAGGAAGAAGCCCAGCCAGACGCTTTCACCTTTGCCTTCGATACCCACCCGGTTCATCCCGTCATTCCAGTCACCAGCCCCCATCAGCGGCAGGCCATGCTCCCCGAAGCGAAGTCCATAGTGAATAGCTTTGACGCAGTGTAACCAGAGTGTCTCTTCGGTGCCGCTGATGACCGGCGTGTCATAGACAGACTCTTCACCAGGCTGAAGCGAGCGTCCCTCCAGATAAGGAATGCGTATTTCCAGTGCATCCATATCCCCCGTTGTTTCAACATAGTGGCAAGCAGCAAGCGGCAGCCAAAGATAGTCATCGGAGCAGCGGGTACGCACACCGTTGCCGTGTGGCGGGTGCCACCAGTGCTGCACATCCCCCTCGATAAACTGCCGTGATGCACAGAGTATTATCTGTTCACGCATCCGGTCCGGAGCAGCGTGGCTCAGAGCCAGCGTATCCTGCAGCTGATCGCGAAAACCAAATGCACCGCCAGACTGATAGTAGCCACTCCGGGCCATAAGACGGCAGGCGACCGTCTGATACAACAGCCAACCATTAACCAGTAAATTTACGGACGTGTCGGGGGTGTTAACTACGATTTTATCGAGAACATTGTGCCAGTGATTATGAATCCGGTTCAGCTCCTGGCGGACCGTATCCTCGTTCATGTAGCGGGCCAGCGTCTCCTGAGCACAGACATCATTCTCCTCTGCGCCGAGGATAAAAATAAACGTCCTCTGGTCCCCGTCAATTAATGTAACCGCCGATTGCACCGCTCCGCAGGGATCCAGACCGGCCCCCGTCTTACCAGAAAGCTTTTGCAGTTTCATGGCCGAAGGGGCGTGAAGGGAACCATTACGGCCAATAAACTCCCGGCGATCCCCTGTCAGAGAACAGTCATTACCGCTGACGGCAAAAAATGCAGTTCGGCCGCCACCATTATCACCATAAAAGTTATTCGCAAGCACCCCGCAGCCGCCGGGCGTTCTGGCCACATGTGTCACAATGTGAGGGGCTGAGCGCGTTCGTGTTTCTCCGAGCGTCCACTCTACATAGCCTGTGACGGAAAGTTGACGTGTCCGTCCCGAAGAGTTGCTGAGCGTCAGGAGCACCAGTTTAACCGGATCTTCTTCAGCAACCAGGACCGTCAACTCGCTGTCTATACCACTCTCACGATGGGCAAAAACGCTGTAGCCAAAACCATGGCGGGTCAGGTAATCACCGTGTCCGCGAACAGGTAAAGCCGTCGGCGACCAGCACTCCCCGCTCTCTTCATCGCGCAGGTAAAATGCCTCGCCGCTGCGATCGCTCACCGGATCGTTCTCCCACGGCGTCAACCGGTATTCATGGGCATTCTCATACCAGGTATAGGCCTGCCCTGCCTCTGAGATCACACAGCCAAAACGAGAATTTGCCAGTATGTTCGACCAGGGAGCCGGTGTAAGCGCATTTTCCCGAAGGACGATCTGATACTCCCGCCCATCCTGAGAAAATCCACCGTACCCATTGAAATGGCATAACTGACTGGTATCAGGGCTCCAGTCCGTATGTTGATTACGGTCGCGCACAGCACGCGGAATGAATGCCCTTGCCGGCGATTTCAGGGTATGAATACGCTGGTTAAGCTGCTCATTAATACCCCCTGCGCGGTCATCAAGATAAAGACAGGCCACGCTCATCAAAAGCAACTTATCCTCAGCGGAGAGATGCTCACCGTTCCGGACAAAAAGCCCGCCCTTTTTATCCAGCAGACTGGCTTCAGACCCGGCATAAATTAACTCCATAATCTGATTTTGTAATCCCTGCTGGTAGCCGCCGGGGCTGTTATTCAGGATAACCAAATCAACATCCAGCCCTTTCTGTCTCCAGTAACGGTGTGCCTGAATCAGTGTGGTCACTGAGGTGATACTTTCCTCGCTGGTTATACTCAGCAGCACTATCGGCAGATCCCCTGAAATTGCCCAGCCCCACAGTCCGGACTGGCCACGCCGGTTGCGGCCGATCGCCTGGCCTTCGGCTCGCAGCTCCTGGACAGGATAAAGCACAGCGCTGGCGAGACTATTGAACAACGTGGCATCATCTTCACTGGCGTTCATCTGGCGCAATACCACCAGACTGTGAGACCAGGCCAGTTCAAAGACGCGATCGGCGATAGGGTAATCGCGATATTTCTCCAGCAACGCCAGGCTCTGCTGACGGGTCTCGCTGATGCCATAAATGATATCAATCGTAACCGGCTGCCCCGGCTGCAGAATGATGGCGTGGCGAATTGCCAGTATCGGATCCAGCACCGAGCCCGACGTGTTGCTTAGCGTCCCTCCCGCCTCTATTGCCAGGGCATTCGCAGGGTTTCTGCCACGTCCAATAAAGCTTGCCCTGTCCGTTTCAAACGACACGTTATGTCGGTTATCGCCGTGCACCACCATCATGTGAAACAGGCAAGGGCCCGGTTCATCCGGTGAGCGCGGGCGCCGGTGGCAAAGAATAGCGTCACGCTCAGGAGCCAGCTCAGTCTGAATAAACAAATTGCTGAATGCCGGGTGTGCCAGATCGCTGACATCAGGTGCCAGTACCACTTCAGCATAGGTTGTCAGCTCCAGAGAGCGAGGTTTGCGACCACGATGAATCAGTGTGAGCCGTCGCAATTCAACATCATCCTCCGGAGAGATCACCACCTGAGTTTTGACGCTGAGTCCCCCGAAGCTGCGTCTGAATTCTGCCCCCGCATCGGTGAATAACACTTCCTCGTCTTGTCCGCTGGTGTAGCCTGTCGGTTGCCAGGTATTGCTCCACACATCTCCCGTCTGGGTATCGCGGAAGTAGCAAAATGCTCCCCAGTTATCACGGGTGGTATCACTGCGCCAGCGGGTTAGTGCAATATCATTCCAGCGACTGTAACCACCGCCCCCCGCGGTCAACATCAGATGATAATGGCCGTTGGACAGCAGTTGAATATCCGGGGTGGGGGTATCCACGCTATAGAAAATACGGGGTTCATAGCGGACGGGTTTGACCCTGCCCTCATGAGATTCAAAATGACGGCGCGGACTGTACAGATCGACCGCATCCGGCACGCGCTCCTGTAACAGCAGACTCGCTGACCGGAATACCGTACTGGACATAAAGCGTTCAGTCATGGGGGCGTCAAGCAGCACATGAGCCAGCGCCTGAAATGCCATACCCTGGTGATGCGCCATCCAGGACTGTACCACCGCATAGAGCTGGCCGGTTGCAAGACGTGAGGGGGTATAGTCCAGCGCTTCATAAAAACCGTATTCTCCGCGTGCACCATTTTTTTGCAGCCTGAACAGGTTCTCACAGGCTCTCTGTGGGGAAACCATCAGCGCCAGCAGCGTGGCGTAAGGAGCAACCACCATGTCATCGGCAAGCCCCCTGCGCAGACCGAGACCCGGTACGCCAAATGCCTGATACTGATAATTATGCTGAACATCAAAAGCATGATAGCCAGACTCTGAAACACCCCACGGTACCCCGCGTTCTTTCCCCCAGTGAATCTGGCGCATAACCGCCGACTGACTCATTTCATCGAGCAGGCTGCCGGGGCTGGTGGGCATCACCAGATTCGGCATCAGGTATTCAAACATGGACCCGCTCCATGACATCAGGGCAGTTTCGTTATCAATCGAGGTAAACAGTCGACCCAGCGCGTACCAGCTTTTAAGAGGCAGTTGATTAGTCGCAATGGCAAGAAAACTGGTCAGCCGGATTTCAGACGGCAGGAGATCGTAGTGGCTCTTGTCAGGCATATTGGTGTCACAGTTATAACCGACGCTGAGCAGACTGGTTGCTTCACTGTACAGAAAGGCGAAATCCATCCGGGCATGCTCATCCAGCCGCTGTTCCAGCTCGGTGATAATATTGAGTCGCATTCGGGCCTGCTCCGCCGCTAACGCCGGAGGCGTTCCTGTACCGGTTAATGTCGGACGGGCAAGCTCGCTCAGCGTCGGCAGCGTCTGTTCATTCCAGCATGCAGGTAACCAGCCAAGCAACAGAGACCACTCATGGCAAAGCTGAACCAGTTGATGCTCCAGATGTCCAGCCCAGCGCATCTGAAGAGGAGATCCCTGATGACATGCGCTGGTCAGATGGTTACACTGGGTGCGCATGCTTTTCAGTTCGCTGAAAAACGCCTGCGGAGAGAGCGACACCGCGTTCAGGCAATGCTTGCGCAGCAGTCTCAGGCTGTCAGGTGGGTTCTTACCCCACTGTTTTTCCAGAATATCCAGCGTATCGTTCAGTCCTGCCAGTATCTGTTGGCTGCTTAAAACAGGCTGATGACGCATGGCGGACAAGCCTGCACGCAGGGTCAACAAATGCCCGGCCATGTTGCCGCTGTCGACGCTTGAGATATAGCGTGGACTGAGGGGGACCAGTGTCCGGGTGTCATACCAGTTGTAGAGATGGCCCCGGTAGTGTTCCATTTTATCCAGCGTGTCGAGCGTGAGCGACACGCGCCGGAGCACCTCTCCGCCGGGCAGGTAGCCAAAGTCCCATGCCGTCAGGTTAGCCATAAGGGAAAGACCAATATTGGTAGGAGAAGTTCGGTGTGCCACCGTCGGTTGTGGTATTTCCTGATAATTATCAGGCGGAAGCCAGTTCTCTTTTTCTGTGGCAAACGTTTCAAAAAAAGCCCAGATTTCACGGCTTGTCTGGCGTAACAGCTGTTTTTGTTCCTGAGTTGGCGAAAACACCTTACGCACGGGCTGGCGACTCAGCCAGCTCATCAGCAGCGGGGCCACACACCATACCAAACCGATCGGTAACGCAATCCCCAGCAGCTGTGGGGCAAACTGTCCGGTCAGTATTGTCAGCGTCACGCCACTGGCAACGTTTATCCACATGGCCTGATAAAAGCTTGCAACAGCGGGTCTGGCACGATCGCTGTCCTGGCTGTGGCTGACCCACTGGCTGAGGTGACGCCTGCTGATCCCCAATCGCCATAGCGTCACGGCGATCGCTTTCAGCGAATATCCGGCTTCGTGCGGCAGTATCGCAAAATTAAGGCTGATACCTGACAAACGCTTCAGCGCGCCCGCCCCCACCAGTAACAGATGCGGCTTCACGCGGCGACGCAGAGGTTTATGCAGAAGGTCATGGCTGATGCAGAGGATGGCTGGCAACAGCCATATCAGCAACAGTATGCCCAGCCAGTAAACAGGATTGGGTACCCAAAGCAGAGTGAAGAACAGCAATATCAGTAAAGAGGGGGCGACCAGACTGCGACGTAGATTATCGAGTAATTTCCAGTAAGAAAGCGCGGTCAGCGGATTCCTGACATGGGTTCCATCGGCTTTTCTGACGCGTGGTTTCAGCCAGTTAAGCAGTTGCCAGTCACCCCGGATCCAGCGTGAACGTCGTGCAACATCCGACAGATAATTATTAGGGTACTGTTCGTAGAGTAACACCTCGCTCAGCAGACCCGAACGTGCATAGCATCCTTCAAGCAGATCGTGGCTGAGTACCAGATTTTCCGGGCAGATGTTGGCAGTGGCCTGCATAAAAATATCAACATCGTAAATCCCTTTGCCCACAAACGAGCCTTCCCCAAAGAGATCCTGATAGATATCCGAAGACATCATCGAATAAGGGTTATTGCCCGGTACGCTGCTGCGCAGGGCTGCGTAACGCCCCTGACCGTTGCGTGGTATCTCCTCCGCAAGACCGGGCTGTAAAATACCGAATCCTTTGACAACCCTCTGGCGTACCGGATCATACTCTGGCGTATTCAGCGGATGGGCCATCGCCGCGACGAGTTTGTGTGCCGTATCGCGCGGGAGCACCGTATCGCTGTCCAGGGTAATGACGTATTTTATGTGACCCGGTAAAAGATGGGCAGGCATGTCTGCAACGCTGACGAATTGCGTTCCGGGATGGCGCAACCAGCTGTTAAGTAACGCCAGTTTTCCCCGCTTGCGTTCATAGCCCATCCACGCTCCTTCCGAGGGGTTCCATTCAGGCTGACGATGTAACAGATAAAAACGTGGTCGGCCGGAGGGGTAGCGGCGATTAAGCGCCTGCGTATCGGCGATAGCCTGTCTGAGCAGCGCGTGACTTTCCGGCGAGGGTTCATTTTCAGAATCAGCGAAGTCTGTGAGCAGCGCGAACCTGAGATTTTCGTTTTGATTCCCCAACCAGCAAACTTCAAGACTGGTGAGGAGCTGGCTGAAACTTTCGTGGCTGGTCAACATGCAGGGAATGACTAACATGGTGGCATTGTCAGCGGGAATACCGGCTGAAAAATCCATCCCCGGCAAGGGTCGAGGAACGCGAAAACGGGTGGTTGCATCACTGAGTAAATCGCTCATTAACTGAGTTAAAGCAATAATCAGAGGCAATATCACCGCGATCAATAGCCAGTCTGCGCCCTGCATGGCGGTTTCGTGCATTATTGCTGCGGTCGCTGCGGTTGTCAGCAACGCCAGGCTTCCAAGCCATGACAGCAGGGTTATTCTGTTGAAACTGTGCCGCAAGCGTATGAGCCTTGAGGCGTCTGCCAGGAGATGAATATCCAGCGCCTGTCGACCTTCGCCCGCAAGATAATAACCAACATGATGTTCCGGTGTATCGGGCGCTTTTTCCTCTGAAAGCGCCAGCACCTTCTCAGCAACCTCAGGCTCGCTGAGACCGCTGTCTCTGGCCAGAACCTCAACTACGTGCCGGTAATGATCCCGGGTATTGAAGTGCATACGGGGATAAATGCCGGCAGGATCATTGCGTAATGCCTGTTCGACAACGCTTATCGTTTCGGCGAAATCAGCCCAGTCCGTTTCACTCAATAATCGCAGGCCCGCGATGCTGTTACTGACGGACAGCTGGCTGGCGGCAAGCTGCTGATTGAAACTATGTATGAGAACGTCAGTGGTGATCCCCTGTTCCCGAAGGCACTGATCAACCCAGGTCAGAGGTAACGACAGCGCGTTGCCATGCCCCTGCAGGCGCCGCACCAGCTCTGCGACAAACGCACTGGTTAACGGAGGTCGGGAGCGCGCCATATCGGCAACCACCATAATTAAATCACCAGGCGCACTCTCTGCGCATTCGACAATCCTTGTTATCCACGTATCGGCAAGGTTTCTGTCCTGCTGCGCTTTTATCACTTCCATACTGATACGACGAAGATTTTCAATCAGCGCCAGTCGCAGCATTCCCGGTAACGCCCAGACTTCACCCAGCGTCAGCGGCGTCACCTGTTGATAGGCTGTGAGATAGCTGGTCAGGCTGGCGGCATCCCAGCGGCCATCGCCGTGAGCAATGGCCTCTGATGCAATATGATAAATTCGTGGGCAATTCAGCGGCGATACCAGCGACGGAAGACCTTTGCCAAAGCTTTTCGGCAGGTGCTGGCGGACAGTGCGGATTTGTTCCTCAATCAGATAATAATTGTCCAGCAGCCATTCACCGGCGGGCATGATACTGGTCTTTTTACCAGCGTTAAGCTCATAGCAGTTTTGGGTAATGACGGCCTCATTGTCGCCAAGCCGTTTCAGAAGATAATAAGGATGCTTATCTGGTGATACTTTATGAGTCCGCGCCAGCTTCTGGCCGTAGCGTTCCATCTGGACGGTCGAAAAGAGTTCTGACCGCGGGGTGCTTTCACCGGCAGGATCGTTCGCCGAAAACGTTATGTTTTCGGCAGCATTAATCAGAATACGGGAGCGGTTAAACCACGCTCTTGGGTTCATTTTCATAGCATTGCTCTGATGCGACGTTAGCGCGCAGGAGCAGTTGCGAAATCAGATCAGAAAAGTTCTCTCAGGATGGGCGTCAGGCATCAGGGATTTAACAGCTGCCGGAATCTAACATAAGTATAGGACATAAGCTCTGTTCTGCGGTTTTGGTCGAGCTAGCGTCGGGAGATAAACAGAGCCTTACATCCGGGGCAAAGCATGGTCTGGTTGAGCCGGATTTTTGACAACGATTGTGCTGATTTTAAGCCACAAACAGGACAGGCAGCAGCGGCAGTAGACGCACTGCTGAAGAGTTTCATTGCGTAATTGATAACAGACATAACCATTAACCTTTCAATGAATGAGATTCACCGTACCACGTGTGGTTAAGTTTTAATCTATTTATTTTGACACAATGAAAATCAGGAAAGATAAATGTTCGCAGCCACAGGCCCCCTGAGACCGTTTATCCGGCAAAATTCTATGCGCCTTCCAGGGATGAGTAATTCTGATTCGCGGGAGTTAACGGCTGAAATGTGAAGCAGAACGTCTTTTCGTCCATCAGATGGGATGATGAGGCCTTTACCACTAAGAATATCAAAGCTTTTGACAATTCCTGTCATTTTATGGGACAAGTCAATTCCTTATTGAAAACAAGTAAAGACTATACACTGAAAATGGCATTCAGCCACTTTTATTTTCCCTACAGGACCTCTGGACGGCTAAAAGATAATTTGCTTATATCGATTCCCTGTGCCTTAATGAATCCCATCAGTTCGATGTACTAATGAAAGTTAGAAATTTTCCGGGCAGTTCTCATTACCAGGCGCTATCGTTGATATCCCCTCTTTTTGAGTCCATACGTTTACTATCAATACAACGATGTATAACAGGAGTCAGTATGACCTCTAGAATTACAGGCCTGGTAAAATGGTTTAACGAAGACAAAGGTTTTGGCTTCATCTCTCCTCTTGATGGCAGCAAAGATATCGTTGTCCATTTTTCTGCGCTTAATGGCGACAACTTTAAAACTTTATTTGAAGGACAGAAAGTTGAATTCGCCATTCAGATCGGAGACAAAGGTCCTGCTGCTGCAAACGTAATACTTTGCGATAAATAAATCAATGTGGATCTGCGATAACGATGAAGGATTATTCCTGAGTAGACAGATCCATAACTTAAATCAGATAAAAATCGTTTATTCTTAATATCTGATCAGCATATTTTTCACAATTATGAGTGCGCTGACCGATGTAATGGAGTGCAGGACTACTGCATAAAATTTTAAAAGCACAAACTAACTGCTTGTTAAATAAGAAGTGCGTAATGAGCGAGGCTATCTCCGAAAGCACCTCGTAATGGCTTTGACCTTAATGACATCTGCCAGATAACACCCACGAGAGAACAGGGTAATAGAATATGATTAAAGTCCTTGTTTTCTTTAATGCTGAATCCTGTAAAGTTATGACCGTTCTGGAAGGTATATCCTCTATCAGGCAGGAATATCCAAACGGTGAAGAAACACATCTTCGGATTATGTCTGCAGGTTTTCCTTCCTTAACTGGCGATCATGGTATTGTTTACGTGGCTACTGACAGGGAGTTAACGTCACAGGAGATACTTGATGCGGCCAGGAAATATTTATAGCATTTTTTATGCTCTCTGCTCCACGTTTAATTGCATGCTTACCCTATTTATCAGAATCGAACAAAAAATGAGTTAAAAACATTTATGGCCTGCTAACAGCAGGCTTTTTTTTAACATTACACTTTTTTAGAAACACCTCTATAAAGAGAAAGTAATTCGCTACCCTCTGACAAAATACAGGTGTCTCTCACCTGCGTGCCATCTTGCCATTTGTGAAAAATCTTACTAAGTGGCCGCGCTAATTCACTAAATGTCTCTCCTGATTTAAAACTCATCAGGTATGACTGAAGCAATAGTTATGAGGCTATAAAAAGGCTCTCCGGATGGCTCCTGGCATCATAGTTTTTAGTACCCTCAAAAATGCAGGGACATTTCGTAGGAGTTAAGATTTAGTTCTTGCACATTCCTCTTAATTTTGTCTTGCGATAAGAGATTTATATCAGTAGTCTAAACCTCGTTAATAACAATATGTACCAATCGGATTAAAATGCTCATTAAGAAAAATCGGGTTGATGAGCAACCGTCGACATTGGTATTTGCTGAAATTTTAAGAGGTCTCTTTATGTCAGATGCTCTGACACAGTTAAACAATATCCGTACCTTACGTTCCCAGACTCGTGAAATGTCCTTAGATGTGCTGGAAGATGTTCTGGAAAAGTTTAAAATTATTCTTATAGAACGACGAGAAGAAGAGACATTACGTCTTGCAAATGAAAGTCAGCGCCGCGATAAACTGGAATCACTTCGTCAGATGATGCTTGATGAGGGTATCGACCCATCCGAACTTATGGCTGCTATTGGCTCTCCGGGTAAGGCTAAAAGAACGCGCTCCCCCCGCCCCGCGAAGTATCGATATACTGACGAAACTGGAGAGTCAAAAACATGGTCAGGTCAGGGGCGAATGCCGAAGCGGATCTCAAATCTGATTGCTGAAGGTGGGGAATTAAAAGATTTTGAAATCAGCTAAAAAGAGCCGGGTATAACCCGGCTCTTTTTTGTGTAGGCCGCAAGTTGCCTTAGAGAATAGTCGAGAAACATTTAGTTCCGTTGATGTAGCCGAGAAGCTGATTTAAAATCACAGTGCTGCTTAAGGGACAAACCGGTTATCTTGCAGATCGTTACAGCGAGCAAAAAGAGAGCCATCAGAAGCTTTCATCCCGAGTTAATCAGGACAATATATAATGTATGTTCTGCGTGAATCCATACTGCATGAGCTTAACAACGTCCGTTATTGGCACAAAGCGGACGTATCAAATAGAAATATCCCGCAAGCACTTTACTACAGCTACACCAATGAATGACCTGCCCGTAACAAATTACACTATCACCTGCGAATTTAGTCTCCCTTCAACAGCTGTAAAAGCGCATCCCCCGACACTTTACGGCGGTGCACGTCATCATGGCAGACATTACAGAGGGTAATTAAGTTACCCAGCTTATTTTCACCGCCGTCTGCATGATGCTCTATATGATGCAATTCAAGAAACGTTCGGGGGTCATTTGCTGTTCTACGGGCGTGCGACCAGCCGCAGTTCCGGCAAGAGTGATGATCACGCTCAAGGACGGCTACACGTACCGGGTCAGGGATTTTGCGGTCATGTACCTCAGCCTGACGATCTTCTTCGAGCAAATATGCGCCCACTTGAAGCTCCGGTCGGCCTGAATTCCTGGTGGCAATCGGCCAGCCCTCTTCGGTACGCAACTCGCGTGTACGGCGGGCCCATTCCTTACTGTCGTTCGCAAGATAACGTAACTCTTCGCCCGTTACCGGGCGACCAACGTTTTTACGCAGATAGGAGAGAATTTTGTCTTTCGTCGAAAGCTTACTTCGACGCAGAACATTAGCCTCATTCCAACGCAGAGCGGCCTCCCTGTCCTGTTCCGTCGTCATCAGCGCATAGACATCCGTTTTAAGGACGGTCGTTGTGCGGGCCTGGAGTTCCTCCAGTTTTATCTCATCTTGTTCAATCATTTCCTTCAGCGTGGTACCGCTTAACACGGACCAGCCAAACTGAACCCGAAGCTCTCTTATCCGCCGCGCATACTCGCTTATCCCGGCCACTACCATCAGTTCATCACCGTGAATGATGAGGCGGGGATATTTGAGGAGGTAAGCCAGAATGCGGTCGCGTGCCGAATTGCAGCCCTCCTCATGCATCAGAGAGCTGCCGAGATCCCGCAGTAAATGATTGGCCGGGATGAGGAAGAGGACCTGTTCTCGCAGGGAGTCATCCGCGAGCCTGTGTTCAAAATCGGTAATTAACGCCAGAAGCTGTTTACGCAGCGTTTCCGGTTCGCTCTTCTTCGATCTTCTCGCCATGTTGAATCTGATATTCCATTAAAGTAAGCACATAGGTCGCAATCTTTTGCGCAAAGACTGGCGGAACCGCGTTTCCAATCTGACGTGCGATCTCGGTTTTTGATCCCAGGAAAACAAAATGATCCGGGAAACTCATCAGGCGCGCCGCTTCCCGGTGCGTAATAGGACGATGAGCTTCAGGGTGGAGATAACGCCCTTTCTCAGGTTTGAAGAACTCGGTGCGGATCGTTACGGAAGGACGTTCCCACCACAGCCGTCCAAACAAATCCGTACCACCGGACGTTTTTTTGATCCAGCAGGCAGGCGTAATATCGGGTCTGTTTTTTTGTAAGTCAAAACGGTTCCCGCCCACCGGCACAGCGCGATAACGTTCCTGAGACAGTGCTGTCGGATTTCGCCCAAAATGCAGATCTAAGGGCGGAGGCAGATCGCGCATTTCCGTGCCGACCGGCTCAGGTAAATCACCAATGAATTCTCTGACCGTCAGCCAGGCAGGAAGATCTCCAGCTTTATCAGGATGCTGGTGCGAAGGCGCAGGGGGAAACGCAGGAATCCCCCCCCGCACAAAACGGTCTTTCTTAATGCCAATCGCAATAGCACGCTTACGCGTCTGAGGGGCACCATAATCTGCCGTATTCAGCACAGAAGGGTTGAGAAGCATAAAGCCCATACTCTCCGCACGTTCGCAGATGTCCTGGAATTCATCACTGGTTAACAGACCCGGGACATTTTCCATCACAAAGACTGAAGCGCCCGATCGCTCAATGATATCCATGTACGGTTCCCACAGAGCGCGTCGATGATCCCCTTCCCGGTTCTTATTGAGTAGACTGAACCCCTGACAAGGCGGCCCACCGATAACAACATCCGCTTCTGGCACGGTATTTTCCGTGATCCACTCTTCTATGTTGGCGACCATGCCATGCTCGCCAAAGTTGGCATTGTACGTTCTGATGGCCGCCTTATCATTGTCCAGAGCCAGAACGCTTTCGAAATGAGCACCATTCTTCCCTTTCATGAAACCGCAGGACAAGCCGCCAGCGCCACAAAACAGATCAATGACCTTTAATTTATTGGTTTTACTCATTCAGATAGTATCCCGCTTAAGTCTCGACAGATAAGTCTATCATAAAGAGAATCTGTATGTATGCACAGTACCACCTGTATAAGATACTTCAGAAGAGGTGTAAACACGCGTATGGACTGCACGCAGTCATAGGAACACTGACTTAACTTAACGATGCGTGGTTCATGTCTAGTAATGAACCATAACGTTCGGCTGCAAAATTTGGCAGTGCTCATCACCTTCGCTGGTGCGTTAGCATGTACCCCTGATGCCTTTCACTGATATTAACTTCAGGTGCTATGAGAGAGGTTCTGCTCGTGTCGAAAGGCCTGACGGGTTAAGGAAGAGATGTATGAACGAGGAATTTTCCAGAAAAAGACTGCTTCAGGGCATTATCTTTACCCTTCTGATTACCTTTGCAACCGGGATGGGGAATGTCTTATCGGCTTTTTTTATGCTGAATGTGAAAAAGCAGGAAGTAGAAGATACTCAGCTTGCGGAAACCAGACGCCGGGCGACAGAGCTGCATTGTCTCAAGCTCCAGGAAAGCGCCTCACTGGCTGCAGAGATTGTTTTTCGGGCAGATCGAGGCTATCCCAATAACGTCTCCTTGTATGAACTAATGTATGAAACGAGCACTCCGACTAAGCGTGTACCCGACGATCAAATCAAAGAAGAACAAAAAAACTTCGAACATCAGGTCTTCGGTTTGCTTCCCTATCTTCAACCTGACGAAGCTCAGGTAATGAAGCAGGTAACTCTCCAGCATTTTATCGTTACGGCCATGCGGACCAGTAAGGTTCCTGCCGAACATCGGACATCCCCTGCAGAGGGCGGATTCGATTTTAACAAGGAAATGCAGAAGCTACGTGATGGAGGGGATTTCATGGGTCAGATATTCAGGGAAAGATGTATGCGGATTAGGTAAGACGGATTTGTGACATGAACGGTGTGAGCCATTGGCGCAACAGAGTGGAGTTGCCTAGTCATGAGCAAGCGCTTAATGACCCATTTCCTTATTATCGTCATAACGATCCCACGCGTTTAGCTAGGTTCCATTCCTTGATGTGTGCGTCTTGCTGGCACTGCGACCCACCAGGCAAAATCTGATCAGTCCCAGAGGGGGAAGACGAGAAATCCCTCGAAGCATTAGCCGTCTTTAGCGGTTAAGATCGTTCTCGTTTCTGTTATCTCAGGTTTGGCACGTTAGTACATGTGCCAACCTTCTAACAAGATTCAGCTATTTCAAATAGTTATCCACATATACATTGACTAGATCCAATAAGATGATCCTTTAATAGATCCAAATTGGATCCATATAGTTCCAAACAGATCCCCGATCGCTACAGGCCGCGCCACGTAAGGCTCTCAGAGCTTTCAGGTGTGTCACATTATGCAAATAGTGTGTCACAGCATGCAAAAAGTGGGTCGTAACATGGTAAAAGTGGGTGACAACATGTATAAGGTGTGTCATAACATGCCTGAAGGTGTGTCGTAGCATGTAAAAAAATAACTTATCCACCGTATGTGGATAACCCTATATGGAAGTAACTTACGGTGGCGTAACCCTATGTCGGATAACAATTTTTTACCTG